>DASRHG010000040.1:0-12105 GCA_035650655.1 Binatia bacterium
CCACCCGCGGGCCGCGCGGCGCGATCGCTCCGAGCCGCCGTCCCGACCGGCGCTCTTCCGCGCGCGCCGCCCCCCACGGCGCCCCGCGCCGCCGTGCACCGCCCGCCGTCCGACGTCCCCCGGAAAATTGCGGCGATGCAACGACGAGGCGTCGTTGCGCGTGGTCGGACGCGCAGAGACGCAGGAAAGTGCGGGCATGCCCCTTGCTTTCGTCACGCGTTCGCGTGATGGAGCGCACACGATGATGGGGACCCGACTGTACGCGATCGGACTGACGCTGAGCACGCTCACGCTGCTCGTTCCAAGCCGCGCGGCGGCGCAGAGCACCGACCTCGACAGCTACGCGCTCTTCGCCATCCAGGAGATCCGTGCGAAGGGGCTCAAGGTCGTGGGCGGGGGGGACGTCGGCGTCAACAACCCCGACGGCGAGCTCCGCGTGCACAGCCGGCTCGACGCCCCCGGCTCGGAGATCTCGGCCGACACGGTCCGCACCCTCTCCGCCGCGTCGTGCGCGACGCTCTTCGCGAACAGCGCGCATCCGACGATCTGCACCTTCCAGCATCCGTTCGTGACGCCCTTCCCGAACCTCGCCGACCTCCGTACGGCGTGCGGGTTCCCGGACCCCTTCCCGGCGTGCGGCGTGAACGGCCCGAATTTCGTCGTCAACCGGGGTGAGACGCTCGTCCTTCCGCCCGGGACGTACGGCACGGTCGAGGTGAAGGGCTCGCCGAACGCCGGCGTCCTCGTCTTCGACGGCATCGGTGACTACGACTTCTGCAGCCTGACGATCGGCCGCAAGGCCCAGCTCCTCTTCCGGAGCGCCGTGCAGGGGCCCGTCAACGTCCACGTGACCGGCGACGTGACCGGAGACGACGTCGACCCGCAGCTCGGCAACGGCTCGTTCACCGGGCCGGAGGCCGGCTCGGCGCTCTCGCCGAGCGACATCCACCTGTTCGCAAACGGCGCCCTCGTGAACTTCTCCCGCCGCTCCAAGGTGAAGCTGAACCTCTGCGCCCCGAACGCGATGATGTCGGTGACGCAGGGCGCACAGCTGACCGGGACGTTCGTCGCGGCTTCGATCCACACCGAGCACGTGACCGTGATCTCCGCGCCCGCCTCGACGTCGACCACCACGACGACCTCGACCACCTCGAGCACGACGGCGCCGCCGGACGGCAGCACGACGTCCACGACCACGACCGTCACGTCGTCCTCGACCTCCAGCACCGAGGTCGTGGCCACCACGACGACGACGAACCAGAATGCGTGCCAGGAGGGTCACTGCGGCGACGGCGTCGTCGACCCGCAGTGCGACGAGAGCTGCGAGTGCGCCCTCGTCGGGCAGGTGCGGCCGACGAGCTGCAGCGGCGCGATGATCGAGGCGCCGCACGACCTCCCCGCCTGCGCCGTCTGCAAGAGCTGCGTGCTGGACCAGTCGCAGTGCGCCGCCGAGTCCACGACGACGACGACCGTGCCGGACGGCTCGAGCAGCACGACGACCACGACGATGCCGGCCGAGACGAGCACCACGACGACCACGGAGCCCGGCGCGACGACGACCACCACCACGACGACGCCCGGCACCTGTGGCAACGGTCACCTCGACCCCGGGGAGGAGTGCGACGGCAACGACCTCGGCGGCGCCCAGTGCCCCGTCGGCTCGCCGATCGGCGCGCTCCTCTGCTCGCCGAATTGCACGATCGACTCCTCGGACTGCCACTCGAGCACCACCACGACGACGGAGCCCGCGCTCCGGGTGAAGGAGATCTGCGGCAACTGCCTCGACGACGACGGCAACGGCCTCACCGACTTCGAGGACCCGGCGTGCTGCGCCCAGCTCCAGCAGTTCGCGATGGATCGGGTGCGGAGCACGCTCAAGCCCAAGCGGGGCGTCAGCAACTTCCTGCTCCACTCCCGGCTCGCCTCTGCGGGTCTCGGGAGCCACGTGAACCCGATGATGATGGGGCAGGACGTCTTCGTGCAGGTGCGGCCGACGAGCAGCCGCGACGACATCCTCTGCGCGTGGATCCCCGCGAAGAAGTTCATGGGGAAGCACAAGAAATTCACGTTCTGGGATCGCAACCGCCGCGTGAAGAGCGCGAAGGGTTTGAGCGACATGACGCTCATCGTCGGGAAGAAGGGCCGGCTCAGGCTCCGCACCCACGGCCCGCGGGTACAGATGGAGAGCCCCGGCGCGACCACCGTCCGGGTCACCGTCGGCTTCCACAGCCATCAGGGGGACGACCAGAACCTCTGCTCGTCGACGATGGTGCCCTTGAAGGCGAACGCGAAGGGCGCGCTGCGCACGCCCTAGCTATCGGCTCGCTTCCTCGCCGGCCGGAGGGCCCACCTGCCCGGCGAGGACCGGCGTCCCCGCCGGCTCGAGCACGATCGACACCCCCCGCATGCGGCTCGCCGGAACCGCGAGCCGCACGGGAACCGCGAGCGCCGTGCCGCGCGTCGGCGTGAAGCTCGGCCCCTCCACGACGGCGCCGTCGTCGAGCGTCACGCGCACGCGATACGACCCGCCGGCGGGCGCCGCGGGCAGCCCGAACGCGTAGAGGACGGCCTCGCGCGAGTCCCCCTCCCACACGACGTGCCCGCGCCCGTCGCGGAACGGAGCCACCGCCTGGAGGCGGAGGAGGGCCGCGTCGGCCGAGGCCAGCGGATTGCGCGCCGGGCCGTCGGGCGCGGCCGCGTCGAGCAGCCGGTCGATCTGCACGTCGCGGCGCCGGACGCCGCGGGTGAGCGTCGCGATGCGCTGCTCGGCCGCGGCGAGATTGCGCTCGAGCACCGCGCGCGCCTGCGCCGCCGCCTGCACGGCGTCCGCCTGCGTCCGTGCCTCTTCGCGGGCCGCCGCCAGCTCGCGCTCGAGCGCCTCGGCGCGTGCCCCCAGCGCCGCGCGCGCCGCTTCGAGCTGGGCGACGCGCGACCCGATGCGCCGGGCGTCGGCGTCGCGTGCGGCCTCCCGCATCCGGAGGTCGTGGATGGTCCAGCCGGCGAGCGTGGCGAGGGCGAGCCCGACGACGACGAGGGCGGCCGACAGGACGCGCGCGGCGTCGCCGGCGGGGCGCCCGGAGGCCGACGGCGGGGGGGCCGAGAACGGCGGGCGCGGGAGCCCGACGGGGCGGCGGAACAGGTCCGTCAGGCAGTCGGTGCACCCGGTGGCGAGGTGGTTCCGCACGGCCTCCACCGTCGCGGCGTCGAGGTCGCCGGCGGCGTATCGCGGCAGCAGGCCCCGCAGCTCCTCGTGCGTCACACCCGGGCAGCATAGCGCGCGGCCGCGCACGTGAACATCGCGCGACGGGGCATTCGCCATGCGTCGTGCGCCATCGGCGCGGGAGCCCGGTCACGGGCTTTTCACTTGCGCCCCCGAACGCACGTCGCTATAGCCGCGCCCATGGCGAGCAGGAGCGCGCTGCCGCCCGCTGGGACGGCGAGCGTGAAGTCGTTCGAGGCGATCGCGGACGGGATCATGTATCGGTGGTCCGTCGAGCGCGACACGTGGGTGAGCCGCGCGGAGGTCGAACAGGTGCGGGCGTACCTCGAGCGCAAAGGGATCGTCACGCGCGCCCTCCCCGACGGCCGCTTCTCGGTCGAGACGGGGACGGCGGAGACGCTCGGCGCCGCGCGCCTGGTCCTCCTCGGGCTCCGTCACCTCCACGCCGCGCGGCGCGCCCGCACGAGCGACCGCTCCGACGCCGTCCGCTGAGCGCTCAGCCACCGCGCGAGGCCGCGAGCGCGCGGAGGCGGTCGCGAAGGGCCGCGCCCGCCGCGCCGCGCAGCTCGCGGAGCGTCCACGGCATCCGGTAGCCCCAGTTCGGCGCGCCGACCGTCGCCGGCACGTTGATCCGCTCGCGCCCGCCGTACGCGTCCTGGAACGGCAGCACGACGAGATCCGAGCCCGCCGCGTAGAGGCCGGCGAGGAGCGCGTCGTGCACGGCGGGGGTGAACTCGGGCGAGGCACCGGCGAGCGCCGCGAACGTCGGGACCGCGGCGAGGGCTCGGCGGCCCGCGTCGTCGAGGTCCTCCTCCCACCACGTGGCGAGCGTCGAGGTGTCGTGCGTGCCCGTCGTCGCGACCGAGAGCGCCGGATAGGCGACCGGATCCCGGAACACGCCGTGCTCCGTCTCCCAGCGCAGCACCCGATAGCCCGGGATGCCGAGCGCCGTGAGCGAGCGGCGAACGAACGGCGGTACGACGCCGAGGTCCTCGCCGACGACGGCCGTGCCGCGGGCCGCCGCGAGCACGACACGGAGGAGCCGCTCGCCGAGCGCGAGCTGCTCGTGCTCGTCCGGGGGGACGAAGCGGCCGCGCCCGCCCGGGGGGATGACGAACATCCGATAGTAGCCGACGACGTGGTCGAGGCGAAAGACGTCGAAGAGCTCGGCGGCCCGCGCCGCCCGTGCGCGCAGCCAGGCGTAGTCGTTCCGCGCCATCGCGTCCCAGCGATACGCGGGAAGCCCCCAGTCCTGCCCGTCGGCGTTGAACGCGTCGGGCGGCGCGCCGACGGTCAGATCCAGGTGGAACTCTTCCCGCCGCGGCCACACGTCGGCGCTGTTCGCGGAGACCATGAACGGCAGGTCGCCCTTCAACCGGACGCCGGCCGCGGCGGCGCGCCGGCGCGCGGCCGCCCACTGCTCCGCCGCGATCCATTGCGCGTATTCGTGCAGGAGGCGTTGCTCGGCGAGGTCGCGCCCGGCCGTCGCGAGCGCCTCGGGGGCGCGCGCGCGGAGCGCGGGCTCCCACTCCGTCCACGCCGCGCCCGCGTGCGCCTCCTGGCACGCCCGGAAGAGCCCGTAATCGGCGAGCCAGGCGGCTTCCTCTTCGCGGAAGCGCCGGAACGCGGCGGCGCGGGTCGATCCGGTCGCCCATTCGTGCGCGAGGAAGTGACGGAACGCCCGCTCGAGCGCCCGCCGCTTGACGGCGCGGACGGAGTCGTAGTCGACCGCGGTCGCACTCCCGAGCGCCGCGACCGCCGCGCGGTCCGCGGGCGACATCGCCGCCACGCCGCCGGCCGCGGCGAAATCCTCGACGGCGTCGAACGCCACGTAGATCGGGTCGATCGCGAACGCGGTGAGCGCGGCGTAGGGGCTTCGCTCGCCGAGCGACATCTCGACGATGGGCAGGAGCTGGAGCAGTCGATGGCCGGCCGCGGCGAGCCAGTCGCAGAGGTCGGCGAGGTCATCGATCTCCCCGATGCCCCAGTCGTGGGCGCCGCGGAGCGAGAAGAGCGGCAGCAGGATGCCGCCGCGCCGGTCATCGCCGGGCATCGGCCCTCCTCCCGCGAGCGCTACCCGCGCACGCGGGTGGCCGCGACGCCGTACCGCTCGCGCAGGTCCGCGATCCCGAGCACCTCGCCCGTGAACGCCGGCGGCTGCGCGAGCATCCAACAGGCGGCCTCGGCGCCCACCTCGGGCGGCTCCCACGCGGATTTGTCGAGCTCGGGCGCATTGTAGACGAACCCTTCGGAGGCAATCGGGACGTCGATGCGAAGGCAGTTCGCGGCGATGCCGTAGGCGCGAAGCTCCTCGGCGACGCCGACCGTCAGCCGCTCGAGCCCGGCCTTCGAGACGCCATACACGAGGAGGCCCGGAATGGCCATCACGGCGGCCGCCGAGGACACGTTGAGGATCGCCCCCCGACCACGAGCGATCATGCCGGGCAGGGCGGCGCGGATCGCGAGGACCGGCGCACGGAGGTTCACCTCCATCACGAGGTCCCAGCGCCGCATCGGGAGCGCGAGGTCGCCCGCGAAGGTGATGGCGGCGTTGTTCACCAGGACGTCGATGCGCCCGAACGCCGCGAGCGTCCGCTCGACCATCGCCTCGACCTGCCCGTCGCGCGAGAGGTCGGTCGGCACGGCGAGACCGCGCCGGCCGCGGCGCTCCACCTCGCGCACCGTCTCGTCGATCGTACCCGGGAGCTTCACGGACGCCGCGTCGGTCGCGCGCGCCGCACACGCGACGTCGGCGCCCGCCTCGGCGAGCGCGAGCGCGGTGGCGCGGCCGACGCCGCGGCTGGCACCCGTGACGAGCGCGACGGCGCCGGCGAGCTGCACGCGCGCGGCCATACCACGTCCCGCGCCCCCCGCGGAAGCGCGGCGCTCGTCGCCCGGCGGGCGCCCGTGCTAGCGTCGCGCGCCGTGCGGCTCAGCGGGCGGGTGGCGATCGTCACCGAGTGCGGCGAGTGGGAGAGCTACGGCGTCGTGTGGGCCCGCGCGCTCGCGCGCGAGGGCGCCTCGGTCGTCGTCGCCGACCGGGACGCCGGGCGCGCCGCGCGGGTCGCCGCGCAGCTCGCCCCCGCGCCCACGCTGTCCGCCGCGCTCGACGTCGGCAGTCAGGCGAGCTGCGACGCGCTCGCGACCCTGGCCCGCACGCGCTTCGGCCGCATCGACGCCCTCGTCGCGACGCACCACCTGTGGCACGACCTCCGCCTCGACGACGCCTCGGACACGTACCTCCACGAGGTCCTCGACTGGAATGCCGTGAGCCTCCTCCGCCTGGCACGCGCCGTCCTGCCGGCGATGCGGGCGCAGGGCGGGGGCCGCATCGTCTCCCTCTCCTCGATCGGCGCGTGGGAGCTCGGCGGCCGTCTCGCGCAGCGCGCCGGCGCGACCGGGACCGTGCCGAGCGTCGCTTATGCGGCCTCGAAGATCCTTCAGAACGGACTCACGCGCCTCCTCGCGACCGCGCTCGGTCCGTTCGGCATCACCGTCAACGCGATCGCCCCCGGCATGATCGCCTCGCCGGCGACCCTCGCTCGCCTCTCGGCCGCGGAGCGGGATGCGTTCGTCTCGCGCACGGCGCTCCGCCGCCTGCTCGCGGTGGAGGACACGGCCGGCGCCCTGCTCTTCCTCGTCTCCGACGACGCCGCGATGATGACCGGTCAGGTGCTCGTCGTCGACGCCGGACTCGTGATGCGGGGCTGACGCGCTACCGGACGACTTCGCGGCATTCCTCCGGGCTCACGAGGAAGACGCAGTCCTTCTTGTACCGATACTGCGTGTGGGCCCTGACGACCGGTCTGCCGGGCGAGTCGTCGTCCTTCGCCATGACGAACGCCGCGGCGATGCACGCAGCGACGATGAGCGCGCCGGCGCCGATCCAGGTCGCAATCGTCGCGAGCGGGACTTCGGATCGCCTTCCCATCCCTCTCTGCTGTGGCGTTCGCGTACGCGTTCCTCCCGCGCTCGCCGGAGCAATGGCCGTTCCAGCGTGGTGACCGCCAACATGCCGGCCCGCGGCGACGTCGACCGTCGGCCGCTCGTCGGAGCGTGACGGTCGTGGCGCGCGTCCCGCACGGCGCACGCTTCGTGCCCCCCGTGGGACGGAGGCCGAGGACGTCGCCGACGGCCTCGGGCCCGTCTTCAACGACACCTCGTGCGCGGCGTGGCACGGCGGGCCCGCCGTCGGCGGGACGAACGGGCGGCTCGGGACGCGTTTCGGGCGCGCGACGCGGAAGGGCTTCGACGCCATGCCGTACGCCGGCGGCTCCCTGATGCAGGACTCGTCGCGCGCCGCCGGACGACGCCGCTCTTCGGGCTCGGCCTCCTTGAGGCCCTCCCCGACGCGGAGCTCCCGCGGCTCGCCGCGCTCGAGGCGGCCCGCACGCCGGCGATCGCGGCGCTGCCGGCCGGCGAGCACGCGGCGCTCCTCGCCTTCCTCGGAAGCCTCTGACCGCCGCCGCCCGCTAGAGCGCGCCCGAGAGCCGCATCGGCTTGTAGCGGAACGTCCGGAAGAGGTCCGCCTGATCGCCCATGTGCGGGTCGGCCGTGCCCGACCCGTCGGCGTTGTGCCGGATGAAGCCCGACTGCCCGGGCGCGATGACGTTCTCGCCGACGATCGGGCGGCCGAGCTCGAGCGCCTGCATGTAGGTGCTGCGGTTCTCCTGCGCCGCCTTCCCGAAGTGCGTCGGCTGCGTCCCCGTCGCGAGCAGCGGATCCGCGAAGGAGTCGAGGCAGTCGAAGTCGAGGTTCACGGGGGGCGACCACGGCCAGTGCCGCGGGTCGGGATCGCCGAAGCCCGGCGTGTCGACACGCGCCCCCTGGCAGCTCCGGAAGCCCATGTTCGGGAGCGGTCCCGTCCCCGCCAGCACCTCCATGGCGTCGAGAAGGCTCTCGACGATGATCTCGTCGCGGTGGCCGCCGAAGTAGTCGCCGGTGAAGCGCTGCGGGACGCTGGATGAGGGGCCGTCGAGGATGTGCAGCAGCATGTTGTACGTCGTCTCGTCGAGGAACGAGCCCAGGCCGGGCTCGACGAAGTTCACGGTCCCGACGAACGCCTCGCCCGGGTGCACGCCGCCGCCCCAGAGGTTCCGCTTCAGCATGTACCACCACTGGAAGAAGATCGACATGCCGGGCTGCCCGTGGGAGGGACCGTACGCCGGGCTGTAGTGCCCGCCGCCCGGGTAGATCTGGTCGACGTCGGCGAGGAGCGCGTTCCAGTCGTGCAGGACGGCGACGGCGGTCGCGAGCGTCGGATGCGCCGTGGGATCGACGAGCGGGCTCCCCGCGGCCTGGAGGTGCGCGTACGCGGCCTCGATGCGTGGGATGAGGAACGGCGCGGCAGGACGCACCGTGTCCGTCGAGTCGTCGATCGTGCCGACGTCGCGCTCGATCTCCTCCATGTCCTTCAGGCTCACGTGGTCGTTGTGCGCGAGGAGGAAGGCGATCCGGTCGGAGCGGTAGATCTGGCCCCAGTGCTCGTCGTGGCTGTTCCCCTCCTGGATGTACGGCTTCGCGGCGGGCTTCGTGTTCCAGTTCGCGAGCCAGCCCTGCGTCGGGTTGACGGACAGGAGCGAGCGGCTGAAGGGCACGTAGCGCGCGCCGCCGGGGAACGTGCCCCACTCCTGGCTGCCCGTGCCGTCGGCGGGGAGCCGGTCGTCGAAGCCCGCCGGGAACGCGGGGCGCGCCCCGGCGCTCCAGTACGCGATGTTCCCGACCTTGTCGGCGTAGAAGAAGTTGTGCAGCGACACGACCTCGTTCACCGACGCGAAGAACTGGTCGAAGCTGCGGTCCTGCGCGAGCTCGAGGAAGCCCTGCACCGTCGACTGCTCGCTCTTCCAGTACGCGGTCTTGTAGCTGAAGGCGCGGGGCGGCGACGCGGCGAGGTCGAAGGCCGTGACGAAGCCGTGGAAGTGGGCCGGGTCGCAGTCGTTCACGCGGAAGACGTTGAAGAGGACGGGACCGTCGTTCAGCTGGGGGCCGTTCGGCGCGTAGGCCGGGGGCTTCGAGGAATCCTCGCCGGCGAAGTGGAAGACCTCCGTCCGCCGGTCCATCGGGTGGAACGTCCCCTGGAAGAGGAACTCGTACTGCGCGTCCGCCGACTGCGGCTCCGGTACCGCGGGCGCCTTCAGCGTCTCGACGTAGAGCGTCGAGTTGTCGATCTCGCCCGAGGTCGTCGTGAAGGCGAAGTCGGACGTCTGTCCGATGAGCACGCCCGGCACGCCCGCGATGAACATGCCACCCGCCTGCAGGTGGGGCGCCCGGACGTACGCCTCCCAGTCGATGTTCGGGTTGTCGAAGCCCTCCTGCGGCCCGCCCCACAGGAGCGCGTGGTGCGTCGCGCTGCGCGCCGGGCTCACGACCCAGGCGTTGCTGCCGGAGTGGAGGAAGACGCCGAAGCGCCGGTTGAGCTCGCGGGCGTGGGCCTGCATGCGATCGGCCGCGGCGAGCGCCCGCTGGACGGACGCCGGATCGAGCCCGCGCACGAAGTCCCACTGCGCGCGACGCGGGTTCTCGGTCGCGCGCGCGACCGCCGGCGCGACGAGGAGCCGGAGCCGCTCCACGAGCGTCGGCGCGGCGGGAAGCGGCTCCGCGTCGGCGATCGGGACGGGGGTGTGCCCGCGGATCACGCGGTTCACGGCGCCGGTCGCCGGCACCGTCGTCGGCGCCTTCGGGTCGTCGAGCCACCGGACGTCTTCGAAGACGTCGCGCGCCGCGTCCGCGGCCGTCTTCCCGGGCGGCGCGCCGTGCGCCGTGAAGAAGCGCGTCAGGTAGTCGAGGAGCGCCGCCTGTGCGAGCTGGCGCCCGCCGCCGCTCCCGAACCGTCCCGCGAGCAGCGCGCCGATCGCCGCCACGTCGGTGACGCGCCACGCGTCGGGCCGGTAGACCTTCCGTCCGCCGACGTCGATGATCGAGTAGCGCGCGCCGGCCGGCACCGTTCCGTTGCCTTGCAGCTGGACGACGAGCGGCAGGAAGAAGAACTCGTGCGGCACGCGCGGCAGCCCCGGTTCGCGGAAGAGCACGTCCGTCTCGGAGTTGATGCCGTCGACGAAGCCCTGCACGAGCGCCTGCTGATCGCAGCCGAGCGTCGAGAAGAGGAAGGCGCGCTCCTCCTCCGAGTAGAACTGGGTCCGCGTGTCCTCGTCCGCGCCGAGGAAGTCGCGCCCCACCACCTCGGCGAGGTTTCCGGTCGCGGCCTTGCGCGTGAACTCCATCTGGAAGAGCCGGTCCTCGGCCTGCGCGACGCCGATGGCGAAGCCCGCTTCGTACATCCCGTGAGCCTTGATGTGCGGCACCCCGTAGGCGTCCCGCTGGAGCGCGAAGCGGAGGTTCCGCGGGGCGAACGGCCCGCAGCGCCGTGGTGTGCCGCTCGCGTTCGCCGTGCAGATCGCGCGGGCGGGCCACGCGGACGCGAGGACGAGAGCGAGCGCGACGGCGGCGCGGGTCGACATGATGGGCCCCCCTCGGCGCGCGTCTAGTCGCGAATGCGTCCGGCCGTCAAGCAGCGACGCGGCATGACGGGCTCCCGGTTCGTCGGGATCCTCGCCCCCGGGCCGGCGCTCCGGTATGGGTGGGGCCCGGCGGGGAGGAGGAACGCGTGCTCACGTGGTGGCAGGCCGTGGTGCTCGGGCTCGTCGAGGGGGTGACGGAGTATCTGCCCGTGAGCTCGACGGGCCACCTGATTCTCACCGCCGCCCTGCTCCACCTGGACCACCCGGAGACGAAGGACGCGCTCGACGCGTACCTGATCGTCGTCCAGGGGGGCGCGATCCTCGCCGTCGTCCTGCTCTACTGGCCGCGCGTCGCGCAGATGCTGCGCGGCCTCGTCGGCCGGGACCCCGACGGCCTCCGGCTCGCGCGGAACCTCGCGATCGCCTTCGCGCCCGCGGCGGTGGCCGGCGCCGTGCTCGGCAAGGCGGTCAAGGCGCATCTCTTCGCCGCCTGGCCGGTCCTCGCGGCGCTCGCGGCGGGCGGGCTTTGGATGATCCAGCTCGGGCGGCGACCCGCCCGCGGCGGCGCTCCGATCACGGCCCTCTCGTGGCGCACGGCGCTCGGCATCGGCCTCTTCCAGACGCTCGCGCTCTGGCCGGGGACGTCGCGCTCGATGGTCACGATCGGCGGCGGCATCCTGCTCGGGCTCGGGGCCGTCCCGGCGGCCGAGTTCTCCTTCCTGCTCGGCCTTCCGACGCTCGGGGCGGCGTGCGCCCACGATCTCGTCCAGGACCTCCGCGGCGCCGCCGCGGCGCACGGACCGTCGATGTTCCACCAGCTGGGCGCGGTCCCGGTCGCGCTCGGGCTCGGCGTCGCTACTCTGACCGCCGCGCTCGCGGTCCGCTGGCTCGTGTCGTTCCTCGGCCGCCATGGCCTCGCGCCGTTCGGATGGTATCGCCTCGCCCTCGCCGCGACCCTCGCGGGGCTCTTCCTCTCGGGCATCGTCCGACTCGGCTGACCGTCCCACGGCGGTGCGCCGCCGCGCCGAGGGCGCGGCATGCGGCTTGCGACGCTCGCGTCCCGTGGCGGAGCCCGAGCCTTCGACGCTCGTCCAGCACGGCGCCCCCCGACTCCCCGCCGTGACCGTCGACGCCTACAGCGCCGAGCTCCGCGACGAGGGCGGATTCGTCGGCGATCGGGCGAGCAGCCGCGCCTTCCGAGCGATCCTCGACGACTGGCGCGACGTGCTGCGCTCGGTCGGCGAGGACCCGCTCGGCGCAAAGCCGACCGAGGACCTGAGCAAGAAGACGCTCGACCAGGTCCTCGTCGAGGGCGATCCGGAGGCGGCCGGCGTCGTCCACGGGGCGATCGAGGACTTCGCGACCCAGCTGGCGGCGGTGGCGGGCCGCTTCCTGGAGCTCGAGGGGTGGCGCGACACGGAGCGGATC
>DASRHG010000041.1:0-3932 GCA_035650655.1 Binatia bacterium
CACGTCGACCTGATCCCAGCGGACGCGCCGTCCGCGGCGCCGCCCGAGGAGGAGGCTCGCGGAGAGCCGCTCGACGAGCGCGCCGGGCCCGAGATGATATTCGACGACGACCCAGCCGCGCTCCGTCCGCTCGGCGCGCACCTCCTCGATGCGGCCGACGGAGCGCCCGCGGCGGTCGCGTACGCGCCGGCCGACGAGCGCGTCGAGGCGAACCAGCCGCGGCACCTCAGCCGCCTCCCGGAATGCGGGCGATGACGCGCTTCCGCAGCCAGTCCTCCCACGCGAACGCCCGCGTCCGGCGGCCGTCGAGCGCGAGCGCGACGGTCACGCCGACGTCGGCGACGACGTCGATCGGGATGCGGAGCGGCCGGCGCGCCACGCCGAGCCGGCGCTCGAGCGCGCGGGCCCACCGGACGAGTGCCGGCGCGATGCGCGCGGCGGCGGCCGGCAAACCGGACTCGAGATACGCCACGCGCGGCGGCGCGCCCGGGCGGAGCTCGAGCAGGATGCCGTCCACCTTCCCGAGCGGCCGGCTGGTCCGGTCGACGAGCTGCTTGTCGAGAACGTCGCGCACGAAGTCGATCACGAGCCTCCGAGGATCTCGAGCGGCACGGTCGCAACGGCCATCGCCGCGCCCGCGAAGACGATCGCCAGGACGATCGCGTTGCTCGCGCGGCCGTTCACGTCGCGGCCGAGATAGTGCGGGTCGTTCATGATCACGAGCAGCGGGAGCACGACGACGGGAAGCGCGACGACGGTGAGCACCATGGTCACGAGCGTCAGCGCGAGCGGATCGACGCCGGACAGCATGACGATCGCCGCGGCCACCAGGATGGCCGTGTACGTGAGGGAGAAGCGCGCGTTCCGCGCCGGGCTTTCGTTCTTGCCCCATCCCCACCCGAGCGCCTGCGCCAGCACGTACGCGGCGTTCAGGCTGAGCTCGAGCGCGGCGCCGAAGCAGCCGACGCCGAGCGAGGCCGCGAACAGCGCGACCCCCCAGCGCCCGAAGGCCGGCACCATCATGCCGGCGGCCTGGTCGTAGCCGTCGACGCGGACGCCGCGGGGCGCCAGCGTCACGGCAGCGACGGCCAGGATGCCGGCGGCGATGACGCTTCCGAACCCGGTGCCGAGCCACGCGACGCCGCGGTTGACCCCCAGCGCGCTGCGATCCCAGCCGTCCTCGATCGCGCCGGACGAGTAGAAGTTCAAGAGATAGGGGCTGACGGTCGCCCCCATGATGCTGATCGCGACGAAGCCGTAGTGCGCGACGTCGGTGCGGGGGAGCGTCGGCACGAGCCCGCGCGCGAGCGCCGGTCCCGGCGCGCCGAGCCGCCACGCGGCGATGACGAACGATAGCCCGACGAGGCCGAGGAGGGACACGCCGTTCTCGATCATGCCGAACGTCCCGCGCCAGAGGAGGAGCCAGGCCCCGAACGCGGCGGGGACGACGAACCACCGGAAGTCGAGGCCGGTCACGAGATGGACGCCGGTCGCGACGCCGCCGAGCTCGGCGGCGAGGAGGAGCGTGTCGAGGACGAGCTCGACCGCGATCAGCCCGAGGTCGACTTCGAGCCCGAACCGCTCGCGCACTGCGCCCGCGAAGGTGTGGCCGCTCACCGCGGCGAGGCGCCCGGTCATCTCGATCAGGAAGGCGAGCATGGCGGCCGCGACGGCGACCGCCCAGAGAAGCGCGAACCCGAATGCCGCGCCGGCTTCGGCCGCGGTCGACACCGACCCGGCCTCGACGAACCCGCCCATGCTGGTCACGATGCCGAGCCCGATCTGCAGGAGCCGGCTCATGCGAGCGGGCGGCGGATCCGGGAACGCACCGTGCGGCTCACGCTCGCGGCGTACCAGACACGCGGGGCGCCGGCGCTCCCGGCTTCCCGGGCGGCGCCCACGAACGTCGCGACGCGTCGCTGTCCTCGATGCGCCGTCGCATGGTACGGCGCGGCATGGCCGACGCTCCGCTCCGGCTCTACGGCGAGCCGTTCTGGATCAGCCCCTACGTCTTCACCTGCTTCGTCGCGCTCCGCGAGAAGGGTCTGCCGTTCGAGACCGACGTGCTGCCGCTCCACGAGCGCGCGCAGCGCGCGCCCGCCTACCGCGACCGCTCGATCACCGCGAAAGTCCCCGCGCTCGAGCATGACGGCTTCTGGCTCGCCGAGTCGAGCGCCATCGTCGAGTATCTGGAGGACGCCTTTCCCGGCGCCCGGGTCCTTCCGTCGGATTTCCGCGCGCGCGCCCGGGCGCGGCAGCTCCAGGCGTGGATCCGGAGCGCGCTCCTCGCGCTCCGCGAGGAGCGTCCGACCACGACCATGTTCTACGAGCGCGCCGCGACGCCGCTGTCACCCGCGGGCCGGGAGGCCGCCGCCGAACTCGTGCGCGTCGCGGATCTCGTCGTGCCGGCGCGCGGCGGCGCGCTCTTCGGCGCCTGGTGCGTCGCCGACGCGGACCTCGCGTTCATGCTCCACCGGCTCCTCCTGAACGACGAGCCGGTGCCGTCCCGCATCGCCGACTGGGCGCGTGCGGAATGGGAGCGGCCGTCGGTTCGCGCATTCGTCACACACGAGCGCCCGCCCGCGGGGCCTCCGCCCTACTAGCCATGCTGGCAGCCCGCGCGACGGCGTGTTACCGCCATGCCATGACCGGGGGGCACCACGCCGCCGATCTCGCGCGTCGCCCGCGCGAGGTCGCCGCACTCGACGGAACGCTCGCCGCCCTTGCGGGTTCGGCGGCCCTCGCCGACGTCGTCGGGCACGTCGTGGCGTACACGAAGCTCGCGACGTCCGCGGAGGCGCTGTCGCTCCTCCTGTATGACCGCGGCACGGACGAGCTCGTCTTCGTCGCGACCGAGACGCTCGAGGAGCAGACCGCCGCGTCGCACGAGCCGCCGCTTCCGCGTGCCGTCGCGGCGCTGATGACTCCCGAGCGCCTGATCGTACCCGTCCGCGACGCCGAGCGGGTGCTCGGCGCGATCGACCTGCGCGGGCGCTACGACGGCCGCCCGCTCGACGACGCCGACGCGGGCCGCGTCGCGACGGTCGCGGACGAGCTCGCGGCGCTCGGCGACCTCGCGCGCGTGACCGCCGACCCGGACCTCCTGCACGCGGCGTTCGCACGCATCGCGGCCGCCGTGCCGAGCCGCGACGCCACCCTCGTCGTCTATGGCGCCGACGGCGCCGAGACGGCCTTCCGCGCGTCGCACGCGCTACGCCACGGGGTGATCGACGGCGTCCGGCTGCCGGTCGGGCAGGGCATCGCCGGCTGGGTCGCGCGCCATCGCGAGGCGGTCCGGCTCGACGACGCGAGCCGCGATCCCCGCCACGCGCCCGAGCTCGCGCGCCGCACCGGCCTCGTCCCGCACTCGATGCTCTGCGTCCCGATGGTGCACGAGGGAACGCTCCACGGCGTCATCCAGGTCATCAACAAGCTCGACGGCTCCGGCTTCGACGAGGAGGAGCTCGCGCTGATGCAGACGCTCGCGGAACACGCCGCGCGCGCCTGCGCGGCGATCGCGAGCGCCTAGAAGCGCCCGCGGCGCGTCAGCCGCGCGGCAGGAGCGTCACCCGCTTCGCGTCCTTCACGTTCGCGAGGAGGCTCGAGACGGATTGCCCGAGCTGCGGGTGGACGACGTGCGGCGCCAGCTCCGCGAGCGGGAGGAGCACGAAGCGCCGCTTGTGCATCTCGGGATGCGGAATCTTGAGCGCGCGCTTCTCGACCACGTCGTGGTCGGCGAGGAGGATGTCGAGGTCGATGATGCGGGAGCCCCAGCGCTTGCCCTTGACGCGCTTGCGGCCCATCGCCTTCTCGATCGCCTTCAGCTTCTTCAGCAGCTCCTCGGCGTGGATGTCGGTCTCGATTTCGATGACGCTGTTCACGAACCAGGTCTTCGCGTCCCCGAGCGGCTCGCTCTCGTAGAGCGACGACGC
>DASRHG010000042.1:0-23315 GCA_035650655.1 Binatia bacterium
GATCGCGGTCATCGAGAAGGACCAGTCGCTCACGAGCAAGATGCTCCGCCTGGCGAACAGCGCGTTCTTCGGTCAGAGCCGCCGCGTCGCGACGATCCCGCGCGCCGTCATGCTCCTCGGCTTCACCACCGTGCGGAACCTCGCCCTCGGCGTCAAGGTGTGGGACACGCTCGGGAGCGGCATCGCGCGGCCGCGGCTGGAGGAGCTCTGGATGCACTCCGTCGCGTGCGCGATGGCGGCGAAGGCGGTCGCGGCGAAAGTGCGCGCCGGCGACCCCGACGAGACGTTCACCGCCGGCCTGCTGCACGACGTCGGGCGGCTCGTCCTCGCGATGCGGTTCCGCGACGACTACTGGAACGCCGTCGGGGGCACGGCGGAGACCGAGCCCGTCGACGCCCTCGAACGGCAGGTCTTCGGCGTCGACCACGCCGAGGTGGGCGCGTGGATGCTCGAGGCGTGGGCGCTGCCCCCGGCGATCGTCGAGGCGGTCCGTCTCCACCACAACGCCTCCGCCCGCGCGAGCGGCCCGGGCCTCCTCGCGCTCACCGACCGCCTCGTCGCGTGGACCGACTTCGGGAGCGGGGAGATGCGGCCCGAGGCCGTGCTGCTCCTCGACACGAACGCCGAGCGCGGCGTGACGGCGGAGCTCTGGCAGACGACGGTCGCGCAGCTCCGCGACTCCGGCTCGCTGACCTCGTTCGCGCTCGATGGGTGACGCGATGGCCGAGGACCGCCCCCGGGGCGTCGAGCGCAACGGCACGGCCCCGCGCGACGGACGTCGCCGGAGCGAGCGCTTCCGCGACGCGCTCGCGCAGGTCGAGGAGCAGCGCGACGACGCCGTCGTCTACCTGTCCGCCATCAAGAGCGTCCTCGACGTGCTGGCGCGCGGACACGGCACGCGGCAGTGCGGCCAGGCCGTCGCGGAGACGCTCGTGCGGCAGCTCGCCGTCGAGACCTGCGCGATCGCGATCCGCGATCGCACGACCCGCCGCCTGGGCCTCGTCGGTTTCGCGACGCAGGCGCAGCGGCTCGGCGGACCGAGCGCCGGCCTCGGCGAGACCGGCTGGCTCGCGCTCGCCGAGCTGATCGGCCCGGGGGCGAGGCCCGCCTGCTTCCGGCGCAAGGCCGACGGGAGCTTCGAGGCGGTCGGGGCGTCGGACCTCCTCGACGAGGGCTTCCTCGTCCTCCCGTTCCGCGTGGGCGACGAGGCGGCGGGAGCGCTCGTCCTGCACTCGCTCGTCGCCCCCGCGCAGATCTTCGCGCGGGCGCGGGCGCTCGCGCTCATCGCCGACATCGTGGGGCAGGCGCTCACCGTCGCGGGGATGCGCGAGTCCGTGCAGGCGCTCTGCACGGAGCTCGAGGCGGAGCTCGGCGTCACGCGGCAGCGTCTCTCCATGCAGCAGGAGAGCCTTCGCGCGCAGGAAGAGAACATCGAGACGCTGACGAAGGACCTGATCCGGTCGAACCGGGTGAAGCGGGACTTCCTGGGCACGGTGTCCCACGAGCTGCGGACGCCGCTCAACGCGATCCTCGGCTACACGTCGCTCGTGCGGGAGGGCCTCGTCGGCACGGTGACCGACGAGCAGTCGGCACTCCTCGACCGCGTGCTCAACAACACGCGGAACCTGAACGCGCTGATCGACGACATGCTGTTCTTCGTCCAGGTCGAGGCCGATCGCGTGCTCGTGAAGCCGGACACGGTGGCGACGGCGGAGCTCGTCGCGGAGGTCGTGAGCGCGATCCCGGAGCGCGCGACGAAGCCGGAGGTGGCGCTCCGCGTCGACGTCGCGCCCGAGGCGGAGCGCCTGAACGCCGACCCGGCGCTGCTCCGCCGCCTCCTGTTCCACCTCCTCGGGAACGCCTTCAAGTTCACGCCCGCCGGCGAGGTGACCGTCAGCGTGCAGGCCGGCGAGGAGATCGGCGGCGCGGTGATCGCGGTCGCGGACACGGGCGTCGGCATCCCGCCCGAGCGCGTGAAGGAGATGTTCGACCTCTTCGCCCAGGGCGACGCCTCGACGACGCGGCGCTACAACGGGCTCGGCATGGGCTTGACGCTCGTCCAGCGGTGCGTGCGGCTGCTCGGCGGCGAGGTGCTGGTCGAGAGCCGCCCCGAAGGCGGCACCGAGTTCCGCGTCCGCCTGCCCGGCGCGCTCGCCGACGGGGCGCTCGCGCGCGACGCCGTGTCGGGCATGCCTTCGCGCGCCGTCCACTGACGGCCGCGCGGCGCTAGGACCCCGCGGGCCGGCACTCGGTCGAGCATGCGGCGCTCGTCACGCAGCACGTGCGGCACGAGCCGCTCCGGACCTCCACCGTCCAGCAGCTCGCCGTCGGCGGCCCCGGCTCGCGGATGTCCCCGGGCGCGCCCGCGCGGATGTCGACGGGCAGCACGTTGGTGACTTCGAGCGGAAGCGGGGAGAGCTCGCTCGTCGTGCTCGGCGCGTCGGGCGTCGGGCGGTGGAAGTGGACGAGCCGCGATTCGGGGTGGAGATACACGAGCTCGAGGTCGGTCGGCCGCCCGACGTAGACGTAGTCCGGCGGCCCGTGCGCGGCGACCCAGGCGCGGACGGTCGGATCCTTCGCCAGCGCCCGCTCGAGCTCCGCGGCGCCGAGCGTGCGCGCGTCGAGGACGCGCCCCTGGTAGCGCGTCTCGGGGGTGGAGCGGAGCCCCGCGCAGCCGGCGGCGAGCAGGAGCGCCGCGAGCGCGCGGCCCACGGTGGGCGCCATCATGGCGTCGAGTCTCCGAGACCGCCTGGTCGCGGTCGATCCCCCGCGCCGGGCGAGCATCCGCAACGCCGGCCCGGGCCGACCGTCGAGATCTCGCCGCTCGACGCCCGCGCGTCGCCGGGCCCCCGGTCCGCCGGCCGGCGCGTGCCGTGGCGGGCTTCTTGCACCGGGGACGCGCGATGTCCCCGGTGCCGGGCACGGACGTGCTCGCGTTCCTCGCGCGCGCGACGTCGGCGACGGTCGGGGGGGCCGTCGTCCTCTTCGTCTTCCTCTGGGCCGCGACCCGGCTCGTCCCCGCGCGACGGATCGACTCTCCGCGGCCGTCCGACGCGCGCCGGGCCCGCGGCGAGATCGCGCGCAGCCTCGCGACGCTCGTCGTCGTGGTGGCCGCGATCGCCGTGCCCGCCTTCGTGCCCGCGCCGCTCCTCCGGCTCGACGTCCCGCCGCCGGGCACGCTCGTCGGCGAGGTCGTCGTCTTCACGCTCGGCTACGACTTCGCCTACTACTGGCTCCACCGCCTGATGCACGCGGGCGCCGTCTATCGCGCCGTCCATCGCGCCCATCATCTGTCGCGGCGGCCGACGCTCCTCGCGGCGCTCAGCTTCCACCCGCTGGAGAGCGCGGCGACGATGGGGCTCTTCGTCGCCGTCGCGATCCTCCTCCGCCTGCACGCGTTCTCGCTCGTCGCGTGCGAGGCGCTCCAGCTCGCGGCGACCGCCGTCGTCCACTGCGGCTACGCCGTCCTGCCCGCCGGCTGGGAGCGAACCCCGGGCCTCGGGTTCACGACGACGCCGCTCGTCCACGCGACCCATCACCGGCGCCACCGCTCGAACTTCGGGTTCTACACGACGCTGTGGGATCGCCTCTTCGGGACCTTCGACGCGACCGACGTCGACGCCTTCTGGCGCGCCCGCGGCGCCGGGGCCCCGGACCCGAGCCGCCGCCCGCTCAGGCGCCGAGGAGCCGCCGCCGCCAGCTCGAGCTGAAGAAATCGATCGCGCGACGGAGGAGCTTCGCGCGGCCCGCCGTCACGGGCCACCAGTTGAGCTCCCTCGCCAACCCGAGCCGGTCGACGACGACGGTCTGCTGCGCACAGAACTTCCGGATGCCCTCGGGGCCGTGGCGGCGCCCGACGCCGCTCTCCTTCACGCCGCCCATCGGGACGTCGGTGACGGCGAAGTTGACGAGGACGTCGTTCACGCACACCGCGCCCGCCTGGATCCGGCGCGCGATCCGCGCCCCGCGCGCCGCGTCCCTCGTCCACACGCTCGCCGCGAGCCCGTAGCGCGAGTCGTTCGCGAGCCGGATCGCCTCCTCCTCGTCGCGCACGCGCATGATCGGGATGATCGGGCCGAACGTCTCCTCGCGCATGACGTCCATGTCGTGGGTGACGTCCGTCAGCACCGTCGGCTCGAAGTAGAGCCCCGGAAGGTCGGTGCGCCGCCTGCCGCCCGCGAGGACTTTCGCGCCGTGGGCGACGCCGTCCTCGACGTGCCGCGCGACCTTCTCGATCTGGGGCGGGAACGTCATCGAGCCCACCTCGGCGAGCTCGCTCGGCGGCCCCTGCCGGACCGCCTTCACCTTCTCGACGACCCGCCGGACGAAGTCGTCGTAGACGGGCGCCTCGACGTACACGCGCTCGACCGAGATGCAGATCTGTCCCGCGTTCATGAGCCCGCCCCAGACGCACGCGTTCGCCGCGCGCTCGAGGTCGGCGTCGCGGAGGACGACCATCGGGTCCTTGCCGCCGAGCTCGAGCGTCACCGGCTTCAACAGCTCACCGCACCGCGCGGCGACCTTCCGCCCCGTCTCGACGCTGCCGGTGAAGCAGATCATGTCGGCGAGGTCGACGAGGTGGCGGCCCGTCTCGCCGTACCCCGTGACCACCTGGAGCAGCCCCGCCGGCAGCCCCGCCGCGGCCGCCAGCTCGGCCCCGATCGCGGCGCTGCCCGGTGTCACCTCCGACGGCTTGATCACGACGGCGTCGCCCGCCATCAGCGCGGGAATCGCCTCGCCGATCGTCAGCGTGAAGGGGAAGTTCCAGGGCCCGATGATCCCGACCACGCCGAGCGGCAGGTAGCTCACGTACGCGCGCTTCGTGAGGAGGAGGTGCGGGCGCACGTGCTGGTCCGCGAGCCAGCGCGCCGCGCGCGCGCCCCAGAAGCCGATCGCGTCGCAGACGTACAGGAGCTCGTTCGCGAAGACGTCGTGCCGCGGCTTCCCGGTCTCGGCCGAGACGACGTCCGCGATGCGGTCCTTCTCCTCGACGAAGCGGTCGCGGACGGCGCGGAGCACGCGTGCCCGCTCCGCGAAGGACCGCTCGGCCCACGCCGCCTGCGCCTCGCGCGCCCGCGCGACGGCGGCGGCGACGGCCTCGCGGTCGGCGACCTCGTGCTCCGCGACGGGCGCCCCGGTCGCGGGGCTGCGGACGGCGATCGTCCGTCGCGCGGCGGACTCGGCGAGCGGCACACCGTGGGCCATCGGGGCCTCCTTTCGGCCGCGACCATAGAGCCTCTCCCGCCGCCGATCAACGCGCCGCCCCGGCGTCCTCCTCGATCTCCTCGCCGGAGAGGACGAGCGCGACCACCCGCAGGATGGCCGCCGTCGGGACGGCGAGGATCGCGCCCGCCACGCCGAGGATGGCGGCGCCGACGAGGAGCGCGATCAGGACGGTCACGGCCGAAAGCCCGACCTGGCGCTCCATCAGCTTCGGCACGAGGAGGCTCGCCTCGACGTTCTGCTGCACGAAGTAGAATGCCGCGACGCCGAGCGCGAGCTTCCAGGAGACGGTCGCGGCGACCAGGATCCCGGGCAGCGCCGCGAGGATCGGGCCGATGTAGGGGATGAGCTCGCCGACCGCGGCGATCACGGCGAGGACGTAGAAGTACGGGATGCCGATCAGCCCGAGGCCGATCGCGGTCGTCGTACCGATGACGCCCGCGAGGATCAGCTGTCCGGTGAGCCAGGCGCTCACCTTACGCGTCACCTCGCGGGCCGCCGCCTGGACGGCGGGCCGCTGGGGGCGCGGAAAGAGCCGCACGAACGCGGTGACGAGGTCTTCGGAGTCGACCAGCAGGTAGAAGGTGAGGAAGAGGATCGTGATGAGGCCGAGGACGCCGCCCGTGAGGGTCCAGAGCGTCAGCGCCACGGTGCCCACGACGTTCGTCGTGCCCGGTGCCTGCTGGACCATCTCGCCGACCGTGACGCCCCGCGGAAGGATGCCGCTGCGGACGAGATGGGAGCGCCACGTCCCGAGGAGCTCCGGCAGCCGGACGGCGAACTGCTCCGTCTGGGCGACGAGCGGCGGCAGGACGATGAACGCGATCGCGCCGAGCGCGGCGAGGATCCCGACGTAGACGACGAGGATCGCGACCCAGCGCGGCACGCGCGACCCGACGAACCGCTGCCGCTCGATCAGTCGCACGAGCGGGCTGAAGCCGGTCGCGAGGAGGCCGCTCACGTAGACGAGCAGGAGGACCTGGCGCGCGAGGAAGAGGATCCAGGCGAGGAGCCCGGCCGCGGCGACGGCACCGAGGGTGAAGAGGACGACCGCCCGAACGTTCTCGGTCGGCAGCTCCTCGCCCGGCTGGGTTCGCGGTGTCGCCACGGTGCGCGCTCCATACCGCCCGCGCCGCGCGCGACGCCATCCCGCACCGGACCGCGGCGAATCGGGGCCTCGGACCGTCGTGCCGCCGGGCGGGGTGCGGTCCGCGGTGCGGTGGCGGCGTCACGGGCGCGGCAGTCGCCCGTCGAGCGGGCACCGTGGTGCCCGTCGTTTCAGCAGGCGCGCGGCGAGCCCACGGCGACACGCGCTCTGGACCGAGCGGCGCACGTGGCCGGACTCTTGCACCGCTGGCGGGGCATGAAGAACTTGGGCGTCGGGCTCCTGCTGGGGGGGTGGATGGCCGCGGTCGGCGGACTCGCCGTCGCGGGGGTGGTGGCGGCCGAGACGGTGGCCGCGCTGCGGCGCCGATGGACGTGGGACCGGCCGACCGTCGCCGGCCGGTGACGCTCGTGCCGCGGCGCCGGGCGCCGGAGCCGAGTGCGGGCGAGCCCCGCAGCGCGCTCTACGGCCGTCGCGGGGCGAGCGGACGCGCCCGGCCCCTGGTGCGGGCACGTCGCTCCGGCGGAAAATTGACGCCGCCTCAGGCGGCGCGGCGCGCGGCGACGCGCAGGTGCGGCGCGCTCTCGACGTTCCCCGCCGGCATCGCGCCGCGGTGGAGAGTGCGGAAGGCGTCGAGGCGCTTCTCGAACGTCTCGGCCTCGGCCGTGGTAGGCTCCCAGCGGACGTAGTAGCCGCCGGCGCTCGGCGGCAGCTTGTCCGTCTGGGCGGCGATCGTCGCGACGCGGGCCCGCAGGTTCCCCTCGGCGGTGCCGATGTAGCGGACCGTGCGGACCAGGTTCGCCACCTCGAACACCGCGGCGGTCTCCGGGAGCTGGGCAATCGTTTCCGGGTTGAGGTGCCGCCAGGTGCTGGGGTGGTTATACATGCGCGCGATCGGCAGCAACGGGCATGCCACGCGGCCGCTCCGTCCCGCGACGCGCGCGGCGATCGCCCGCGGCGCATTTGTGACGGCGCGCGGGCGGGCGGTTGAACCGCCCGGCGGGATGACTAATTGTAGGCCGCATGGCGCAACCGACGGACCGGGCCGACCTGGCCCTGTGGCACGAGCTGGCGCGCCGGGAGCGCAAGGGGGCCGACCCGGACGACCTCGTCTGGCACACGCCGGAGGGTCTCGACGTGAAGCCGCTCTACACGCGGGCCGACGTCGAGGGCCTCGACTTCACGGACACGCTCCCCGGCGCGTTTCCCTTCCTCCGCGGCCCGCGCGCGACGATGTACGCGGGACAGCCGTGGACGATCCGCCAGTACGCCGGTTTCTCGACCGCCGAGGAGTCGAACGCCTTCTACCGCGCGAACCTCGCCGCGGGACAGATGGGGCTCTCGGTCGCCTTCGATCTCGCCACCCACCGCGGCTACGACTCCGATCACCCCCGCGTCGTCGGCGACGTCGGCAAGGCGGGGGTCGCGATCGACTCCGTCGAGGACATGAGGATCCTCTTCGACGGCGTGCCGCTCGACCGCATGTCGGTCTCCATGACGATGAACGGCGCCGTGCTGCCGGTGCTCGCGAGCTTCATCGTCGCGGGCGAGGAGCAGGGCGTGCCGCGCGCGCAGCTCACCGGGACCATCCAGAACGACATCTTGAAGGAGTTCATGGTCCGCAACACGTACATCTACCCGCCGGCGCCCTCGATGCGGATCGTCGCCGACATCATCGAGTACACGTCGAAGGAGATGCCGAAGTTCAACTCGATCTCGATCTCCGGCTACCACATGCAGGAGGCCGGAGCGACGTGCGACCTCGAGCTCGCGTTCACGATCGCCGACGGCCTCGAGTACGTTCGCGCCGCGCTCTCGAAGGGCCTCGACATCGATCAGTTCGCCGGACGGCTCTCGTTCTTCTTCGCGATCGGGATGAGCTTCTACATGGAGGTCGCGAAGCTCCGCGCCGCGCGGCTCCTCTGGGCGACCCTCGTGAAGAAGCACTTCGCCCCGAAGCAGCCCGCGTCGCTCATGCTCCGCACGCACTGCCAGACGTCGGGCGCGAGCCTCACCGAGCAGGACCCCTACAACAACGTCATTCGCACCACGATCGAGGCGATGGCGGCCGTCTTCGGCGGTACGCAGAGCCTCCACACGAACTCCTTCGACGAGGCGATCGCGCTCCCGACCGACGCCTCGGCGCGGATCGCGCGCAATACCCAGCTCGTCCTCCAGCTCGAGACCGGCATCCCGAAGGTCGTCGACCCGTGGGGCGGCTCGTACTTCATGGAGTCGCTGACGCACGCGCTCGCCCGCAAGGCGCTCGGGCTCATCGAGGAGGTCGAGGCGATGGGCGGCATGACGAAGGCGATCGAAGCCGGCATGCCGAAGCTCAAGATCGAGGAGACGGCCGCGCGCCGTCAGGCGCGGATCGACCGGGGCGAGGACGTCGTTGTCGGCGTGAACAGGTTCCAGCTCGCGGAGGAGCCGGAGATCGACGTGCGGGAGATCGACAACACCGCCGTCCGCCAGGCGCAGATCCTGCGGCTCGATCGGATCCGAAAGACCCGCGACGCCGCGAAGGTCCGGACGACGCTCGACGCCCTCACGCACGCGGCCGAGACGGGGGAGGGGAACCTCCTCGCGCTCGCCGTGGAGGCTGCCCGGGCGCGCGCGACCGTCGGCGAGATCTCCGGCGCGCTCGAGAAGGTCTGGGGTCGCTACCACGCGCAGATTCGCTCCATCTCCGGCGTCTATGGCGGGCAGTACGGCGACGACGCGGAGTGGGCCGCCCTCCGCGCCGAAGTCGCGAAGTTCGCCGCCGAGCACGGCCGTCGCCCGCGGCTCCTCGTCGCGAAGATCGGCCAGGACGGTCACGACCGCGGCGCCAAGGTGATCGCCACGGCGTTTGCCGATCTCGGCTTCGACGTCGACGTCGGCACGCTCTTCCAGACGCCCGACGAGGTCGCGCGGCAGGCGGTCGAGAACGACGTCCACGTCGTCGGCATCTCGACCCAGTCTGGTGGCCACAAGACGCTCGTCCCGCAGCTCGTGAAGGAGCTCGAGAAGCTCGGTGCCGGCGACATCGTCGTGACGGTTGGCGGCATCATCCCGGCGCGCGACTACGCCTTCCTCGAGAGCGCCGGGGTGAAGGCCATCTTCGGACCGGGGACGCCCATTCCGAAGGCCGCGCGGCGCGTGCTGGCCCTCGTCCGCGAGAGCGCCGGGGCGGCGGCGGATGCCGCGATCGGGGCCTAGCGGTCCGGAGGCGCTCGCGAGCGGCGTGCGCGCCGGGGACCGGCGTGCGCTCGCGAAGGCGATCACGCTCGTCGAATCGACGCGCCCCGACCACGAGGAGGAGGCGCAGCGGCTGCTCGAGCTCCTCCTCCCCGCGACGGGAGGGGCCGCGCGCATCGGGGTGAGCGGCGTGCCGGGCGTCGGGAAGAGCACCTTCATCGAGGCGTTCGGCCTCCATCTCATCGCGCAGGAGAAGCGCGTCGCGGTCCTCGCCGTCGACCCGTCGAGCGCCCTCTCTGGCGGGTCGATCTTGGGCGACAAGACGCGCATGCCGCGGCTCGCCGCGGCGCCGGAGGCCTTCATCCGCCCGAGCCCGTCGGCCGGGTCGATGGGCGGCGTCGCGCGGCGCACGCGCGAGGCGATGCTCGTCTGCGAAGCGGCGGGCTACGACGTCGTCCTCGTCGAGACGGTCGGGGTCGGGCAGTCGGAGTTCGCGGTCGCCTCGATGGTCGACTTCTTCCTCGTGCTCATGCTCGCGGGCGCGGGCGACGAGCTCCAGGGGCTCAAGAAGGGGATCCTCGAGCTGGCCGACGCGCTCGCCATCAACAAGGCCGACGGCGACAACCGCGACCGTGCGATCGAGGCCGCCGCCCAGTACCGGAGCGCGCTCAACCTGTTCCGACACTCCGCGACGTGGGACCCGCCCGTCGTCACCGTGAGCGCGCTCGAAGGCCGTGGCATGGACACCGTCTGGTCCATCGTCCAAGAGCACCGCCGCCGGCTCGGCCAGGCGGGCGAGCTCGACCGCAAGCGGCGCGCGCAGCAGCAGTCGTGGTTCTGGAGCACGCTGGAGGACGGCTTGAAGCGGCGCTTCCTCGCCCAGCCGGAGGTCGCGAAGCGGCTCCCCGAGATGGAGCGCGCCGTCGCGGACGCGCGGCTCACGCCGACGGAGGCGGCGCGCCGGCTGCTCTCCCTCCTCGGCACGGACGCCGCGGGCGGCCGATCCGCCGCGCCGAAGGGAAAGCGCACCGCCTGAGCGCGCGGGGTGGGCGCGCGGCGGGCCGGCGTGGTCGCGGCACCCCGCGGCCGATGCTAAGCGTCCGGGTCGTGGAATCCCTCGACCGGCTGCGGGCCACGTGCCCGTCGCTCTCGCTCGAGACGGACCCGGCGGTGCGCGACGCCGCCGGCGTCGACGCGATGCGGCCGTTCCGCGGCCGCCCCGAATTCGCGCAGCTCCGCGCGCGACCCCTCGCCGTCGCGGCGCCGGCGAGCACCGCCGAGGTGGTCGCGCTCGTGCGGTGGGCGAACGAGACCGGCACGCCGCTCGTTCCGCGGGGCGGAGGGAGCGGGCTCATGGGCGGCGCCGCCGTCCTCGGGCGCGCGGTCGTCGTGTCGTTCGCGCGCCTCGACGCCGTCGCGATCGACCCCGACGCCTGCGCCGCGCGTGCCGGGGCCGGCGCGTCGCTCGCGCGCGTCGACGCGGCGGCCGCCCGCCACGGGCTCATGTGCGCGCACGACCCGTGGACCGTCGGCGTCGCGACCGTGGGGGGCGCGCTCTCGACCGCCGGGCTCGGCTACCGCGGCGCCGCGGCGGGTGGGATCGCGAAGCAGGTGCTCGCGCTCGAAGCGGTGCTCGGCGATGGACGCATCGTGCGGAGCCGTCCGGTGCCCGCGCGCTCGGCGGGCCTCGACCCGACCGCACTGCTCGTCGGCACCGAGGGGACCGCCGGCCTGGTCACCGAGGCGACGCTCGCGCTCGTCCCGCTGCCGGAGGAGCGCGTCCTCCACGGCGTCACCCTGCCGTCGTTCGCAGCGGTCGTGTCGTTCGCCGTCGCGCTGCGGCGGACGGGCGTCCGGTACGCCTGCCTCGAGGGCTCGGCGGACGCCCTGCCGCCGGCGCCCGCCTCCGTGATGCTCGCGTTCGAGGGCCTGCGCGGCGAAGCGCGTCTCCACGCGGCCCGCGCCGCCGCGCTCGCGCGCGCGGCGGGGGCGACGCCGCTCCCGGACGCCGAGGCCGAGGCGTGGTGGACGGGGCGGCACGCGATCGCCGAGCGCTGGGCCGCGCAGCCCCGCTTTCGCGACGGCGACTGGCTCCCGGACGGCGCCCGCGGCCACTTCGACTACGCGCACGTCGGCGTACCCGTGCACGCCCTCCCCGCCGTCCGGGCGCGGGCGCACGCGCTCGTCCGCGAGCGCGGCGTCACGCTCGTCGAGGAGGGGCTCTGGCACTGGCCCGAGCTCTACTCCATCGTCGTGCGCGGCGGCGCCGAGGACGGCGAGGGCGTGCGCGCGACCATCGACGGCGTCTGCCGCGCGGCGCAGGACGCCGGCGGCACGATGGAGTACTGCCACGGCGTCGGGTGGAAGCTCGCGCACCTCATGGAGGCCGAGCACGGCGCGGACGGTCTCGCCGTCATCCGCCGCCTCGAGGCGGCGCTCGATCCCGCGCGCGTGCTGAATCCCGCGAAGGCGGGGACCTAGACGCGGAAGACGAGTGCCGGGTCGAGGCGCGCGACGGCCCGCAGCGGCAGGAGCGCGGCGAGGAGGCTCACGGCCAGCGCGCCGGCCGCGACGATGAGGACGAGCGCACCCGGCGTCGTGGTGAGGAAGCGGGGCTCCCACGCGGCGAGACCCTTCGCGGCGGCCCACCCGCCCGCGACGCCGGCCGCGACGCCGAGCCCCGCCGCCGCGGCGCTCTCGAGGAGCACGGCGGCGTAGACCCGCGGGCGCCCGACGCCGAGGGCCAGGAGGAGCGCCCACGTCTCGCGCTCGCCGAGCGCCGCGGTGAGCCGCGTGACGGCGACGACCGTCGCCGCGACGACGGCCGCGATCGCGACCACGAGCGCGATCACCGGCAGGAGCAGCTGGCGGAGCGGCACCGCCTTCTGCCGGTCGAACCGCACGCGCGCGACGGCGCGGAGATGCGGCCGGCCGGCGCCGATCCCGCGCGCGACCGCCTCCGGATCGGCGCCGGGCTCGACCGTGACGAAGAGGTAGGCCGGCGTGCCGGCGCCCGCGAACTCGAGCGCGTCGCGATGGACGAAGGCGTACGTCCCGAGGACCGCGTTGCCGCCGCTCGTGATCCCGCCCACGCGGAGGCGCGCGGGCCCGACCGGGATCCGGTCCCCGACGCGGACGCCGAGGTCGCGGGCGAGGACGCGATCGAGGAGGATCTCGTCGGTGCGCGGGTGGTCCCGGCCCTCGAGGACGCGGACGGGCCGGCCGAATCGGTCGTCGGGCGCGAGGCCGACCAGGTAGACGAGCGCGAACCGGTCCGCCTCCTCGCCGAGCGACGCGACCCGCCCGTAGAGCGGCACGACGTCGCGCACGCCGGGGACGCGGCGGATCTCGTCGGCCGTCGTGGCCGGGAGGCGCGAGGTCTGGAGCAGCGTCGTCACGAGCGGCACGCCCGCCTCGCAGACGACGACGTCGCCCGGAAGCGTCCGGAGGTACTCGAGGTGCCCGGCGAGGAGCCCGAAGTAGAGGCTTCCGAGCACGACGACCAGCGCCACCGCGACGGCGACCGCGAGCGCCACCGCGGCGAGCCGCCCGGGCGCGCGGCGGAGCGTCTCCCAGGCGAGCTCGAGGGTCACGCGCGCCGGACCGCGCCGGCGCTCACGGCGTGCGCGTCGCCTTGAGGGTCGAGATGCCGGACTTGCCGCTGAAGGTCTTGGTGACGGAGCGCCCCGTGAACTTGTTGCCCCGCACCCGGCCCTTCAGCTTCCACGTCGTGCCGTGGCAGTTGCTGCCCGTGCCCTTCACCTTCCCGTTCTTCTGCCGGAAGGTGAGCGTGATCGTGTCGAACGTCCCCGTACCGCCCGTCTCCGTCCAGTCGACGCCGCGCTTCAGCACGACCGGCGTCGCGAGCCCGCCGCATCCGAAGTCCGCGCTCGTGCCGTCGACCGTGATCGTGTCCGCGTCGGCCGCGGAGATGACGACGGTGAACGGTCCGCCCACGTGGAACGTGATCTCCTTCCACGTCCCGGTCCACGTCCCCGCGAGCGTGGTGGCCGCGAACGGCGGCTTCTTCGCGGAGGCGGTGCCGGCGAGGGCGAGGGCGAGGGCGAGCGCGAGAAACGGCGACCGCGTCGTGTGCATGCGCGCGGGTAGCACAGGCGCGCCCGGCGTTCAAATTCCGGACGCGCCGCCGCCGGCCGGGGCGCGCTCAGGTGCGACGCGCTTCCCAAGGGACGGGGAGCGGCTTCCCGTCGGCGGTCTTCACCCGGACCGGCGCCATGCCGAGCGCCGAGACGAGCCGCAGATCTTCGGCCGACGTGTTGACGATCCGATGCACGACGTCGGGGGCGATGACGAGCGTCGTGTCGGGCCCGAACTGCCGCGTCACCCCGTCCTCGGTGCACTCGCCGGAGCCCGTGAGGACGACGACGACCTCCTCGCAGGCGTGTCGGTGGACGGGAGTCGCCGCGCCGGGCGCGATCGTCTGCACCCACACCTCCATCGACTCGACGCCCTGCCGCGGGCCGGCGACCGTGCGATGGGTGATGCCGGGCATCTCGAACTTCTCGAGCTGCTCGATCTGGAAGATCGGCATGCGGCCTCCTCCCTGCGGAGCGCCGCCAGCTCTTGCACGCCGGCCGCGGCCGCGCCAGCCGAGTCCGGCCGGCCGCTAGAAGAACTCGAGCTCGAGCCTCGGCACGAGACTAGGGTCGTTGGCCGCGGCGGCGCCTTCCTTCGAGTAGAACGCGATCTGGCCGCTGCCCGTCTTCTTCTGGAGGAGCCAGCCCGACGCGCCGGCGTGGACGTCGGCCGTCACGTCGAACGCGAGCGTGCCGCCGAGGCCGTTCGTGACGGCGGCGCTCGCGGTCGGCTGGGCGAGGAAGCCGCCCGGGAAGAACGCGCTCCGACAGTCCCGCGCGAGGTTCGCGATGTTCGCGTCGGTCGCACAGTTCCAGGTGACGCCCGGGCCCGTCCCGCGCGCCTGCTCGGGGGGCGGGAGGCCGAAGGTGTGGCCGTTCCCTTCGGTGAAGTCCGCGAGGAGCCGGTGGACGGTGATCGTGCCGCCGCCGGCCGGCCAGCCGAGCGGCGGGCGGAGACCGTCGATGGTCGACACGAGCGTCGCGCGCTTCACCGTCCCCGGTGCGATGCCGCTCAGATCGAAGCCGACGACGGCCCGAAGCTGTGTGCCGACGAAGAGGTCCGGGTTCGCGCCCTCGTTCGCGTTCTTCGCGGAGTGGAGGAGGGTCGCATCCTTCTCTGGCGGCGGGCCGGGGGGCGGCGGCGTCGTGGGCGGGCCGTTCACGTTCACGTTGAAGTCGCTCCCGATCGTCCGTCCCCAGAACCGGCCGAAGAGGTTCGTCATGCTGCCGAGGGCGATCGCACCGTTCGGCGCCCAGACGCGGCCGTGGAACTCGGTCCGCCGGCTGAAGCCGACGGAGGGGTCGTTCGCGCCGACGCCGTCCGAGCGGACGAAGAACCGCGCGTCGTCGGCGGGGCCGACGACCGCGTCGTTCCCGACGAGGAGCGACCCGGCGATGCGCATGACCGTGCCGGCGGTCGTCTCGAGGCGGCTCTGCCTGCCGAGCTTGAGGCTCGCGAGGTCGTACGTCCCGGGCGCGAGCACGAGCGTCCCCCGGTCCCCGACGACGACCGCGCCCCATGCACCGGGCGGAAGCGACGCGCTCCCCTCCTTCGGCACCCCGACGGGCGTCGTCCCGGGCACGAAGCTCGGGAAGGGCGGCAGCGCGGCGACGATCGGGGCGGCGAACGGGAGCGGTCCCGCGTGGCGGATGGTCGCGGCGCCGGGCGGCTCGAGCGCGCTCGCGAAGACGTCGAACGCGTCGACGCCGCTGCCGAGCCGCATCGTGTCCGCGACCACCTCGGTGCCGTCGCCGAGGAGGACCGAGTTGTCCGCGCCGCCCATCGAGAGGAGCGGCGTGAAGGCGGCGGGATCGACCCGGTTCACCCCGACGTTGCCGCCGAGGATCTTCCCGCACACGCCGCACCCGGTGGCCCCTTTGAAGGTGAGCTGCTCGAGCGCGAAGAGGACGTAGGTCTCGACGTCGCGCGAGGGCTCCGCAGCGGCGCCGGCCGGCGACCGCGTGGCGACGAGCAGCGCGAAGGCGGCGGCGGCGAGCATCCTCGGGGACGGGGGCATGCGCTCCTCCTGGCGGGAGAGGGTGTGACGCGCGCCGGTACAATGTGCCGCGCGAGCCCCTCCCGTGCCATGGCGGACCGCACGCGCGCCCGCGACGGGGGGGCGCGGCGCTCGTCCCGGGCCCCGCGGCCGGCGGGCGCTGGCGCTGGCGCGGCGTCTCCGGCTACACTCGCGGCGGATGTCCCGCGCCGCCCGTCCGCAGATCGAGACGACCCGCGACCAGCCCTGGATCTTCCGGACCTACGCCGGCCACACGAACGTCCGCGAGTCGAACGCGCTCTACCGCGCGAACCTCTCGCGCGGGCAGACCGGCCTCTCGATCGCCTTCGACCTGCCGACGCAGTGCGGCTACGGCTCGGACCACCCGCTCGCCGCGCCGGAGATCGGGAAGGTCGGCGTGCCCGTCAACTCGGTCGACGACTTCGCGGTCCTGTTCGACGGCATCCCGATCGACGAGATCAACACCTCGATGACCATCAACGCGACGGCCATGTGGCTGCTCGCGTGCTACGTCGCGCTCGCCGAGGAGCGGGGGATCGAGCCGCGGCGGCTCCAGGGCACGACGCAGAACGACCTCATCAAGGAGTACCTCGCGCGCGGCACGTACATCTACCCGCCGCGGCCGTCCATGCGGCTCATCGTCGACATGTACGAGCACTGCCTGCGCGAGATCCCGCGCTGGAACCCGTCGAACGTCTGCTCGTACCACCTCCAGGAGGCGGGTGCGACGCCGACCCAGGAGCTCGCCTTCGCGCTGGCGAACGCGATGGCGGTCCTCGACGCGATCCGCGAGCGCGGCACGATCACGGGCGAGGCCTTCGAGCAGTGCGTGGGCCGCATGTCGTTCTTCTGCAACGCCGGCATCCGCTTCGTCGAAGAGATGTGCAAGATGCGCGCGTTCGTCGAGCTGTGGGACGAGATCACGCGCGACCGCTACGGCGTCCGGAACCCCAAGTACCGGCTCTTTCGCTACGGCGTGCAGGTGAACTCCCTCGGCTTGACCGAGGAGCAGCCCGAGAACAACGCGTGGCGGATCCTTCTCGAGGCGCTCGGCGTGACGCTCAGCCGAAAGGCCCGCTGCCGCGCGCTCCAGCTCCCGACGTGGAACGAGGCGCTCTCGCTCCCGCGCCCGTGGGACCAGCAGTGGTCGCTGCGGCTTCAGCAGATCCTCGCCTACGAGACGGACCTCCTCGAGTACCCGGACCTCTTCGACGGGTCGCCCGTCGTCGCGGCGAAGGTCGAGTCGCTCAAGCGGGAGGCGTGGGCCGAGGTCCGGCGCATCGAGGAGATGGGCGGCGCGCTCGCCGCCGTCGAGTCGGGCTACATGAAGTCCGCGCTGGTCCGCAGCCAGGCGGAGCGCCTGCGGAAGATCAACCAGGGCGAGATCGTCGTCGTCGGGCGCAACCGGTGGACGGAGGGGCTCCCGTCGCCGCTCCTCGCGGGCGAGGACGGCGGCGTGTTCAAGGTCGACCCCGTGTCCGCCGCCGAGACGCTCGAGATGCTGCGCGCGACGAAAGCGCGGCGGAGCCCGTCGGCCGTCGACGCGGCGCTGCGCGCGCTCAAGGACGCCGCGAAGAGCGGAAAGAACCTCGTGCCGTTCTCGGTCGCGTGCGCGAAGGCCCGCGTGACGACCGCCGAGTGGGCCGACGCGCTGCGCGAGGTCTTCGGCGAGTACCGGCCCGCGACGGGCGTCGAGGGGCAGCGGCTCGGCCTCGAGGGCAGGCGCGTGGAGCACGTGCGCGCGCGGGCCGAGGCGTGGGGCGCCGTGCACGGCGGACGGCCGCGGATGGTCGTCGGCAAGCCCGGGCTCGACGGGCACTCGAACGGATCGGAGATGATCGCCGTCGCCGCGCGCGACGCCGGCTTCGAGGTCATCTACGGCGGCATCCGGTGGAGCGTGCCCGAGATCGTCGCGTCGGCGGTCCAGGAGGACGCCGCCGTCCTCGGGCTCTCCGTCCTCTCCGGGGCGCACCTCGAGATCGCACGCCAGGTGCGCGAGGAGCTCGAGAAGCAGGGCGCCGGCGGCCGGATCCCGGTCGTCCTCGGCGGCATCGTCCCCGAGAGCGACGTCGAGACGCTCCGCGCGCTCGGGGTGAAGGCGGTGTTCACGCCGAAGGACTACGACTTGATGGGCGTGATGGACCGCATCCTCGACGTGATCGGCGCGCCGCGCGCCGAGGGCGCCGCGCGCGCGAGCGCCTGACCGCCGCCGCTCAGCCCTCCCCGAGCCGTTCCACCCACTCGCGCAGCGCCGGCACGTCGCGCTCGCTCCACGCGCTCGTGCCGCGGCACGCACAGAACTCGGCGAAGAGCGCGTCGAGGACGGCGAGCGCGTCCTCGGCGTCCGCGATCCGGAGGAAGAGGTCGTTCTCGAACGCCGCGCGCGGGTCCGCCTGCAGGCCGGCGTCGCGATCGCCGAGCGCCGGGCAGCGGAGCCCCTCGTACACGAGCATCCCCCCATCGAGCGTCAGCTCCCAGCGGCGCTCGCCTCGCGTCAGCACGAGCCGCGCCTTGTCGACGAGCTTGCCCCGGCGGAGGCCGGCGCCGATCTCGGCGCGCGCGTCGCCGGTGTCCGCGATCGTGACGCGCGCCTTCCCGTCGGCGCCGCCGGCCAGCACGACGCGGTCGCCGAGCGCGAGCTCCGTCACCTGTCCCGCGTGCGCGACGTGCCGGTCGCCCTCCTCGATGCGGTGGACGAGCCAGGTGAGGAACTCGCGCCCGAGGAACCGCTTCTGCTCGACGACGGCGAGGAGATCCGTGCTCATGCCTCCGCCTCCTCGAGCGCGAGACGCGGCACGCCCGCGCCGTTCGTCGCCGCCGCCCGCGCGAGACGCGCGGGCTCGACCGCGCGCACGGCTTCGACGACGCGGGGCGGGAGCCCCACGTGCTCGGCGGCGACCCACGGGATCATCGGGACGGGCGCCGCGCCGAACGTCTGCCGGAACGTCTCGACGAACGCCTCGCGCGCGGGCCGGAGCCTGCCCGTGAAGTAGAGCCGCCCGGTTTCGAGGTTCCAGACGCAGTCGAAGAGCCGTGGCACCGGAAGCGCGCGGCGAAGGAGGCGCGCCTCGACCTCCGCCTTGATCTCCTTCCGCACCGCGCGGCCGAGCCGGCCGGTCTCCGACTCGGCGCGGCGGGCGTCCTCGGCGCGCCGGCGCTCGAGCCAGAGCAGCTTCGGCGGAACGGACCGGCGATCCCACCGAAAGCCGACCGTCAGGTAGTGCTGGAAGAAGAGGTCCGCGGCGTCGAGCGCGGTGGCGAAGGGATCGTGGATGCCGACCCAGCCGAAGGCGTCGCGCGCCTCGCCGTCGTCGGCGGCGAGCTCGCGAAAGGCGCGGCGCGAGACGGCGCGCGCGACCGCGTCGCGGTCGAGCGGGCGTGGCGGCTCGGCGACGAAGCGGACGATCGTCGTGCTGGCGGACAGGAGACCCACGGGAAGGCTGCCCTTTCCGGGGTGGGGGGCGGCCCACGTACCATCACCGCGCGGCGCGGCGCAAGCGTCGCCGCGCGCCGCGTCTTGCCCCGCGCGCGGCGGCGCGTGTAAGAGCCGCCGCGTGGAGCTGCGCCACCTCCGCTACTTCGTCGCCGTCGCGGAGGAGCTGCACTTCGGGCGCGCCGCGATGCGGCTCTCGATGGCGCAGCCGCCGCTCAGCCAGCAGATCCGGCGGCTCGAGGCGGAGATCGGCGCGCCGCTCTTCAGCCGGACCAAGCGGCGCGTCGAGCTGACGGCCGCGGGCCGCGCGCTCCTCCCCGAAGCGCAGCGGCTCCTCGCCCGGGCGGAGCACGCGGTGCGCACGGCGCAGCGGGCGAGCCGCGGCGAGAGCGGCCGCCTCGCGGTCGGGCTCGTCCCCTCGGCCGGTCTCGAGCTCCTGCCGCGCGTGCTCCGCGCGTGGCTCGCGCGCTTCCCGCGCGTCGAGCTGGAGCCGCGGCTCATGTACCCGGAGCAGCAGGTCGAGGCCCTGCGGACCGGCGTCGTGCAGGCGGGGCTCCTTCGCCCGCCCGTCGACGACCCCGACGTCGTGGTCGAGCCGATCCTGCGGGAGCCGCTCGTCGCGGCGCTGCCGCAGCGCCATCGCCTCGGCCGGCGCCCGTGCGTGCGGCTCGCCGAGCTCCGGAACGACACGCTGATCGCCTTTCCCCGCCGGGTCGCCCCGCGCTACTACGACCACTTCGTCGACCTCTGCCGGCGCGACGGGTTCCGGCCGCGCATCGTCGAGCAGTCGGCGAGCATCCCGACGAACCTGGGGCTCGTCGCGGCCGGGCTCGGCGTGGCGCTCCTTCCGGCGGCGGTGCGCGTCCTGCACCGTCGCGGCGTCGTCTACCGGCCGCTCGCCCCGCCCGAGCACGTCGAGATGGCGCTCGCCTGGCTCGCCGACGAGACCCCGCCGATCGTCGCCGCGTTCCTCGACGTGGTCCGCGCCGTGGCGCGCGGTGCGGCGGCGAGCGGCGTGCCCGCCGCGCTCCGCTGAAGCGGCGCGCCGGCCCTCAGGCGCGCGCGCCGACGAGCGCCGTCACCGCCGCACCGAGCCCGTCGACGGAGAGGTGGAACATCGGGAAGAGCCGCTGGACGAGCCGCACCGTCGGCCACGCGTCCCAGGCGTCCTCGGGCTCGGGGTTGATCCAGACCGCGCGGTCGAAGTGGCTCGCGATGCGATGGAGCCATCGGATGCCGGGCGTCGGCGACGCCTTCCGCGGGTCGATCGCGCCGTTCGGCTCCAGCAGCTCCGCGGGGTGCATCGCGGCGTCGCCGACGATCGCGACCTTCCAGCGCTCGTCGAGGCGGCGCAGCAGATCGCCCGTCGGGACGGCGTCGGCGGCGCGCATGAGGCCCGAGGTGTAGACGTGGTCGTAGACGCAGTTGTGGAAGTAGTACGCCTGGAAGTCGCGGAGACCGCGCTCCTCGTGGAGCGCGGTCAGGAGCTGGCTCACGGGCTCGTAGTGGGGCTCCATCGTGCCGCCCACGTCCATCAAGAGGAGGAGGCGGACGTCGTTCCGGCGCGGCGAGCGGAAGACGAGCTCGATCTCGCCGGCGTTCTTGCAGGTTTCGTCGATCGTCTCGTCGAGGTCGAGCTCGGTCGCCTCCCCGCGGCGGGTGAGCTGCCGCATGCGCCGGAGCGCGGTGCGGAGCTGGCGGATGTCGAGCGTCCGATCGGTGCGGTAGTCGCGGAAGCGCCGCTCCTCGGCGACCTTCATCGCCGAGCGGCTGCGGGCGGGGCCGCCGACGCGGAGGCCGGTCGGGTGGACGCCGCCGTGGCCGTAGGGGGATCGGCCGCCGGTGCCGATCCAGCGGCCGCCGCCGTCGTGGCGCTCGGTCTGCTCGGCGAGCGTGTCGCGGAACTTCCGCATGAGCTCGTCCCCCGTGAGACGCTGGAGCTCGGCCAGCTGCTCCGGCGTGAGCTCGGGGAGGTCCTTCGCGTCCCGGAGCCAGTCGAGGATGCGCGCGACGGCCGCGTCGTCGACGGCGCCCTCGACCCCCTCGAAGACGCGCGCGAAGACGCGGTCGTAGGCGTCGAAGTAGGTCTCGCTCTTCACCAGGCAGGCGCGCGCGAGGTGGTAGAAGCGCAGCAGGCTCGAGCCGTGGAGGCCCTGTTCGAGCGCCGTGAGGAGCGCGCGCCACTCCTGGATCGAGACCGGGACACCCTCGGCGCGGAGCCCGTAGAAGAGGTCGAGGAACATCTACTGGTTGTAGCGCGGCCCGAGGTCGGCCCAGCTCGCCGGGAGCCGCCCGCCGCGCGCGACGTGACGCGTGAAGGCGTCGACGTCCTGCTCCTTCTTGAGCAGCGTACCCACGAACGGCAGGTGCGCCTCGAGCTGCGCGGCCGAGAGCCCGGCGCGCAAGAGCGCCGTGATCCAGTCGACCAGCTCCGAGGTCGAGGGCTTCTTCCGGAGCTCCGGCTGCTCGCGGAGCCAGTAGAACTTGACCAGCACCTGGTCGAGCAGCTTCGCGTCCAGGTGGGGGTGATGCACGGCGACGATCTTCCGCATGAGCGCCGGATCCGGGAACTCGATGTAGTGGAAGATGCAGCGGCGGAGGAACGCGTCGGGCAGCTCCTTCTCGTTGTTCGAGGTGATGAGCACGACCGGGCGCTCCTTCGCGACCACCTCCTCGCCCGTCTCGACGATCGTGAACCGCATCTCGTCGAGCTCCCGGAGGAGGTCGTTCGGGAACTCGAGGTCGGCCTTGTCGATCTTGTCGATGAGGAGCACGTGCCGCTTCGCGGCGGCGAACGCGCGGCCGAGCGGGCCGAGCTTCAAGTACCGCCGGATGTCCGACACGTCGCCCGTGCCGAAGCGGCTGTCGTTCAGGCGCTGGACGGTGTCGTAGACGTAGAGGCCGTCGGCCGCCTTGCTCGTCGACTTGATGTGCCAGGAGAGCATCGGCATGCCGAGGCCGTCGGCGACGTGCTTGGCGAGGACCGTCTTCCCGGTGCCGGGCTCGCCCTTCAGGAGCAGCGGCCGCTCGAGCGCGATCGCGCAGTTGACGGCGTCGACGAGTGGGCCGGAGGCGATGTAGCCGGGCGTGCCGGCGAAGCGTGCGAAGCGGCCGTCGGACGTGGGCATGGGCCGAAGAGGTAGCCGACCGCGACGCCCGTGGCAAAACCCGCGTGCCATGGCATAGAGGAGGCCCGTGCGGGCTCCGCGTCGCGTCTTCCTGCTCTCCCCCGCGCACTGCGGCGGCGAGCGCGCGCAGATGCTCCTCGCCGAGCGCGCGCGCTTCGATCTCGCCGTGCGCGTGCGGTCGCCGGCCGGGGCCCCGATCGGCGAGGTGTTCGCGTTCCTCTCCGGCCTCTACTTCCGCGGCAAGCTCGCCTACGCGGGCACGTTCGCGCGGCCGTCGGACGTCCTCGTCATCACGCCCGGCGCCGGGCTCGTGCCTCCCGAAACGCCCGTCACTGGCGCGGCGCTCTCGGCCTTCGCGGCGATCGACGTCGCGACCGACGCGGTCCGGTTCCGCGCGCCGCTCGCCGCGAGCGCCGCGCGGCTCGCCGACCGCCTCGGGCCGCGCGGCGAGGTCGTGCTGCTCGGCAGCATCGCGTCCGGGAAGTACGTCGACCCGCTCGCCGCGGTCTTCGGGCCCCGCCTCGTCTTTCCGGAAGCCTTCGTCGGGCGCGGGGACATGAGCCGCGGCGGGCTGCTCCTCCGCTGCGCGCGCGCCCGCGAGGAGCTCACCTACGTTCCCGTCGTCGGGGCCGTCCGGCGCGGGACGCGCCCGCCGCGGCTCGCACCTCTCGGCCAGCGCGCGGCGGCTTCCAGGAGGAGATGACTCGCATGGCGCGACCGGTCCGGTTCGGCGTGACCCTCCCGCAGATCAAGCGCACGTGGGCCGAGGCCCGTGACGCCGCGGTCGAGTTCGACCGCCTCGGCTTCGACTCCGTCTGGGTCTGCGACCATCTCGCCGGCGTCCCGATGCCGACCCTCCCGATCCTCGAGGCGTGGACCGAGCTCGCGGCCGTCGCCGCCGTCACCTCGCGCGTCGAGCTCGGGACGCTCGTCACGCCGCCGTACTTCCGGCATCCGGCGGTCCTCGCGAAGCAGGTCGCGACGCTCGACACCATCGCCGGCGGGCGGACGGTCCTCGGGCTCGGCGCCGGCTGGTTCGCAACCGAGTTCGAGTCGTACGGGCTCCCGTTCCCCCCGGTCGGGCGTCGGCTCCGCGCCGTCGAGGAGACGATCGAGATCGTGAAGCGGATG
>DASRHG010000043.1:0-2010 GCA_035650655.1 Binatia bacterium
GACTTCGCGTGCCTCGGGCCGGAGGAGCCGTGCAACGGCGAGACCGCGCGTCGTCTCGGGAACGAGTACCTCTACCAGGCGATGGCGCAGGCGTGCGTCGACACGTTCAAGGGCTACAACGTCAAGAAGATCATCGTGAACTGCCCGCACTGCTTCAACACGATCGCCAACGAGTTCCCGCAGTTCGAGGGCAAGTTCGAGGTGATCCACGCGGCCGAGCTGGTGCAGAAGCTGATCGCCGACGGACGGCTGCAGGTCCCGGCGGAGTTCAAGAAGAAGACCGCGTACCACGACTCCTGCTACTACGGCCGCTTCAACGAGATCTACGACGAGCCGCGGACCGTGCTCGCCAAGGCGGGCGCCGAGGTGAAGGAGATCCACCGCCACAAGCAGTTCGGCATGTGCTGCGGCGCCGGCGGCGGCCGCATGTGGATCGAAGAGGATCCCGACAAGCGCGTGAACCTGCTTCGCACCGACCAGGCGCTCGAGACGAATCCCGAGGTGATCGCCGTGTCGTGCCCGTTCTGCATGACGATGCTGTCCGACGGCATCAAGGCGAAGGACCTCGAGGACAAGGTCCAGACGCTCGACGTCATGGAAGTCGTCGACCGCGTGGTGCGGTGATGGATTCCCGCGCGACCATCCTCGACGGTTTGAACGTGTTCCGCGCGCTCGAGGCATGGGGCGCGGAGCTCTACGCCGCCTGGGCGACCCACGAGGAAGACGCGCGGCTCCGCGCCGGCCATCTCATCATCGCCGAGCGCGAGGCGAATCACGCGCGCCTCCTCGCCGAGCGGCTGCGGGCGCTCGGCGGCGCGCCGGGCCCGGCGTGCGTCGACGACGTCCTCGCGCGCCAGCTGGCAGAGCTCTCTGCGGTGCGCGGCTTCGTCGCGCAGCTCGACGCGCTGAAGGCGTGCAACGCGCGCGACGCGACGGCGCTCGCGGGCTGCCAGGCGACGCTCGACCGCGGCTATGCCGCGGCGGAGGCGACGGATCCCGCGACGCATCGGTTCCTCGCCCGGCTCTACTCCGAGGAGAAGGTGAGCGCCGCGTGGTACCGCATGACGTACGGCGAGGTCCGCGGGACGCGTCCGCGGACCGATGCGCTGCCGCTTCTCTCGCCGGACCAGGTGGTCCGCCGCGCGACGAGCGCCGCGGCGACGGCGGGCGAGCCCGTCGCCCGCCTCGCGACGGCCTGAAGCAGGCGCGGACCCCGCGGCGGCGCATCCGGCTCGAATCGGCGTCGCGTTCCGTGTAAGGACGTCCCGGGACCGCCGCGCACGGTCCCGGCCGCCTGCCCCGCGCGCAGAGGGAGGTCCCGATGGAAGCCGCGACCGCGCTTGCGTCGACACGCCCGGCGGTCCTGCCCCCCGGTCCGCGCCTCCCGCGTCTCTTCCAGAGCCTCCGCTACGCGCTCCGGCCCTACGGCGTCATCGACGAGGGGGCGCGGACGTACGGCGAGACGTACACGGTGCGCCCGTTCGGCCAGGCCCCCATGGTGTCGTTCAGCGATCCCGACGCGGTGAAGGCGATCTTCACCGGCGACGCCGAGGCGTTCCGCTCGGGCGAGGCGCTGGCGCCGCTCCTCGGCCCGATCCTCGGCTGGCACTCGATCCTCGTCCTCGACGGCGAGCGCCACCTCCGCGAGCGTCGCCGGATGGCGCCGCCGTTCCACGGCGAGCGGATGCACGTCTACGGGCGCCTCATGCGCGAGATCGCCGAGGAGGCGGTCGCGCGCTGGCCGATCGGGCAGCCGTTCCCGATCCACAAGGAGATGCAGGGCATCACGCTCGACGTGATCCTCCGCGCCGTGTTCGGCGTCGACGAGGGCGCGGCGTTCGCGCGGCTGCGCCGCGTGATCCGCTCGTTCCTCGCGATCGCGGACTCCGCCGCGGCCCCGTTCCTCGGGATGCGACCGTTCCAGATCGAGCTCGGGGGCGTCACGCCGTGGGGCCGTTTCGTCCGCCGGCGGGACGACATCCGCGCGATCCTCCTCGACGAGATCGGCCG
>DASRHG010000044.1:0-26422 GCA_035650655.1 Binatia bacterium
ACACACGCTTAGCAGGCGTGCACCTTCGACCACTCGGTCACCTCTCCCGCCGGTCGAGCGTCGGCCTGTAGCACGCTCGTCCGATCGCCGCCACCGCCTCCCGCCGCGGAACGCAAGCGAGTTCGGGTGAGGCGTCGCACACAGCAGACGCCCTTGACGCCGAAACGGCGGCTGAGGGAGATACGACGCGACCCGTGTCGCTTCGTGCAGAGCGGCCGCGGTCAGCTGGGAGGGGCCAGCCGTGCGATCGTACCCGGAGCGCGGGATGCTCGCGCTCGTGCTCGTGAATCTCGCCTTGCAGCTCTTCGACGGCGCCGCGACGTACGCGGGGCTCCACGCCGGCTATGCCGAAGGCAATCCGATCCTCTGCTGGACCCTCGCGCGCCTCGGGCCCGCGTCGGCCCTCTTCCTCTTCAAGCTCCAGGCGTGCGCGTGCGTCCTCGTCCTCTGGCGGCTCCGCCGCAGCCGTCTCGCCGCGCCGGCGCTCGTGCTGAGCGCCGCCGTCTACTTGGCGTGCTCACTCGCGCCGTGGACGGTCGCGCTCGCGGGGCTTCACCTCGACCTGTACACCGCGTCGTAGATCGTGCCCGTGGCGTTCGGCGCCGTCGACGGCCGATCCGCGTAGTCGGTGCCGAAGAACTCGATCGGCTGGCTCCCTTCGAGGTGCTCGGGCGTGAGCAGCCACGTGCCGCTCGCCGTCGGGACCCAGACCGCGTACGCGGCGCGCGTGCTGCCCCCGGTGAGGAGCCCGGTCAACGCGCCGACGGGGACGCCGGCGAGGGCGACGATCGCCTTCACCGGGACGTACACGAGGTTCGCGCCCGCCGCAGCGAGCGCGTTCGCGGCCTCGACCCCCGGGCTGTTCATGCCCGCGACGGCCGGGCGGCCGCTCAGAAGCCCCGCTGCGAGCAACACCGTCATCACGATCCGCATCGGTCCTCCTCGCCGCCGCAACGCCTGCGACCGCTCTTTCCCGTGTGCCACGCGACCTCCCGGGTCGCAAGCGTCCGCTGCGGCTACGCGATCGGGTGCTCGCGCAGAAGCTCGGCGAGGCAGCCCGCGAAGAACTCCTCACCGTCGCGCGGACCGCGCCAGCGCGCCGCGAAGCGCCTCGCCGTCGCCTCCCGCCTGCGCGTGAACTCGACGAGACCGACCATCCGCCCCTCCCGCGACGAGAGCCGCGCGAGCACACGGCGGACACCGTCGACGACGGAGCGGAGCTCGTCGCGCTCGCACTCGGGGAGCAGCCGCTCGAGCAACACGCGCTCCCGGAGGTCGAGTCGGTACTCGCCGGCGCGGTCGTAGTAGGGCACGGGACACGGGACCGTAGATCGCGCCTCGCCACGCCGTCAAGCCTGCGTGTCCGCGGCAAGCGCCGTGAGGGCGGCCTCGTAGACCGCCAGGTCGGCGGCGGTGAAGAGGACGAAGCGGACGAGGGCGAGCGCGTCCCGCTCCTCGACGACGAAGCGGGCGACCGTCCCGAGCGCGATCGGTGCCGCGGCCGCGATCGGGAACCGATACGCGCCGGTCGAGATGGACGGGAAGGCGATCGACCGCACACCGGCCGCGACCGCCACCTCGAGGCTCCGCCGGTACGCGCGCGCGAGCAGCGCGGGCTCGCCGCGCCGGCCGTCGCGGTAGACAGGCCCGACGGCGTGGACGACGAAGCGTGCCGGCAGACGGCCGGCGCCCGTCAGCTTCGCGTCACCGGTCGCGCACCCGCCGAGCGTGCGACACTCGGCGAGGATCGCGGGCCCGCCGGCCCGGTGGATCGCCCCGTCGACGCCGCCGCCGCCGAGGAGCGTCGTGTTCGCGGCGTTCACGATCGCGTCGGTGCCCTGGCGCGTGATGTCGCCGTGAAGGAGCTCGAGCGTCGTCTCCGCGATCGTGCGCCGCATCCGGGCGTCAGTACGCACCCGGCTGGACGGGCGCCGCGGCGCTCGCCGGGCCGAGGGGCCGCACCGCCTCGAATGTCGGTGGGTCGAGCCGCGGCGGCTCGCCGGGCTCTTCGTCCCTCGGCGCGGACGGCGGCTCGCCCTCGGCGCCCGGCAGGCGCCGGGACACGTCGCCGGCCCCGCCGTCGACGTCGGCGGGGTCGGAGTCGTCCGGCTGCGCCTCGACGTCACCCGGCCCAGGGGGGGTCTCGGGGGTGTCGGAACCGAAGGCTTCGTCGCGCGGCGCCGATCCGTCAGTGCGGCCCGCGGGCGGGCGGCCGTGGGCCGGCCGCGGCCAGGCGACGACGAGGAGGACGACGCCGACGGTCACGAGGACGAGCCCCGCGCGCATGTTCGGGCGGCTAACACGGCAGGGGCTTGGCGACAATCACGCGCGGCGCGTTGCGCGCGCGCCCCGCGCGCGCTAGAGGAGACGAGCGACCGCGCGGTCGCACGGAGCGCGATGCGGAAGATGGTGGAGGGAGGAAGCGGAGCCGTCGTCTTCGTCTGCGACCGGCAGGGCGCGCCCCTCGAGCGCCGCGTCCGCTGTCTGCGCCTCGCCGGCATCCGGTGCGCGGTCGAGACCGAGCACCGCGCATCCGGGACGTACTACAAGGTCCGTGTGCGCGACGAGGATGCGGTCGAGGCGCATCTCGCCCTCCAGCTGGGCGGCTGCGCGCGCTCGTCGCGGCTGCGGCAGCGCGGCAGCGGCGTGCTCGCGAGCCTCGGCGAGATCGCGCGGACGCTCTGGGACGAGGCCCGCCATCTCGTCTGCCGCGCCCTCGATGTCCTCCGAGCGACCTCGCCCCGGCTCCTCGCCGGGCGCTAGGGCACTCCTCCTCTGCTCCGCCGCGGCGATCGCCGCGGCGGGTTGACCCGGCCCTCCCCCGGACGCAGGTTCGCGCCCCGAATGGTCGACATCAACCGCATGACCCACAAGGTCCAGGAGGCTCTCCAGAACGCGGGCGGGCTGGCAACGCGCCGCGGCCATCAGGGCGTCGACGTCGAGCACCTCCTCCTCGCGCTCCTCGAGCAGCCCGAGGGCCTCGCGACGAGCCTCCTCGAAGCGGCCGGGGTCGCTCCCCGCGCCGTGCACGACGCCCTCGAGCGCGAGCTCGCGCGGAAGCCGCAGGTCTCCGGACCCGCGGCGGGTGCGAGCCAGCCCTACATCACCCAGCGGCTCTCGCAGCTCCTCACGAAGGCCGAGGACGAGATGCGGGCGCTCAAGGACGAGTATCTGAGCGTCGAGCACCTCCTCCTCGCGCTCGCCGCGGACGGCTCGGGCGTGTTCCGGCCTCTCGGCGTGACGCGCGAGAGGCTCATGGCCGCGCTCCAGCAGGTGCGCGGCAACCAGCGCGTCACCTCGCCGGATCCCGAGACGACGTACCAGGCGCTCGAGAAGTACGGGCGGGACCTCACCAAGCTCGCCGGTCAGGGCAAGCTCGACCCGGTCATCGGCCGCGACGAGGAGATCCGCCGCGTCATCCAGGTTCTCTCGCGACGGACGAAGAACAACCCCGTCCTGATCGGCGAGCCGGGCGTCGGCAAGACGGCGATCGTCGAGGGCCTGGCACAGCGGATCGTCAAGGGAGACGTCCCCGACAGCTTGAAGAACAAGAAGGTCGTCGCCCTCGACATGGGCGCGCTCATCGCCGGGGCGAAGTTCCGCGGGGAGTTCGAGGAGCGCTTGAAGGCCGTGCTGAAGGAGGTGCAGTCGTCGGGGGGCGAGGTCATCCTCTTCGTCGACGAGCTGCACACCGTCGTCGGCGCCGGGGCCGCCGAGGGCGCGATGGACGCCTCGAACCTCCTGAAGCCGATGCTCGCGCGCGGCGAGCTGCACTGCATCGGGGCGACGACGCTCAACGAGTACCGCAAGTACATCGAGAAGGACGCCGCGCTCGAGCGGCGCTTCCAGCCGGTCGTCGTCGACCAGCCGTCGGTCGAGGACACGATCTCGATCCTGCGCGGCCTGAAGGAGCGCTACGAGGTGCACCACGGCGTCCAGATCAAGGACTCCGCGCTCGTCGCCGCCGCCACCCTCTCGGACCGCTACATCTCCGACCGCTTCCTCCCCGACAAGGCGATCGACCTCGTCGACGAGGCCGCCGCACGGCTTCGCACGGAGATCGACTCCAAGCCGGAGGAGCTCGACGAGGTCGACCGGAAGATCATGCAGCTCGAGATCGAGCGCGAGGCGCTCAAGCGCGAGACCGACCCCGGCTCGCGCGAGCGGCTCGCCCGCCTGGAGGGCGAGCTCGCCGAGCTGCGCGAGAGCGCGAGCGCGCTCCGCGCGGAATGGGAAGCCGAGAAGAGCGGAATCCAGGCGATCCGGAAGCTCCGCGAGGAGATCGACGAGACGAAGCGCGAGATCGAGAAGGCGGAGCGGGAGTACGACCTCAACAAGGTCGCCGAGCTTCGTTACGGGAAGCTCGCGCAGCTCGAGCGCCAGGTCGCGGAGGCCGAGAAGCGGCTCGCCGAGAAGCACGACGGCGGGCGGCGGCTGCTCAAGGAAGAGGTGGACGAGGAGGACATCGCCGAGGTCGTCGCGCGGTGGACGGGGATCCCCGTCTCGAAGCTCATGGAGGGCGAGCGCGAGAAGCTCATCCGCCTTGCCGAGCACCTCCACAAGCGCGTGGTCGGCCAGGACGAGGCGGTGACGGCGGTCGCGAACGCGGTGATCCGCGCGCGCGCCGGCATCAAGGACCCGAACCGTCCGATCGGCTCCTTCATCTTCCTCGGCCCGACGGGCGTCGGGAAGACGGAGCTCGCCCGGGCGCTCGCCGAGTTCCTGTTCGACAGCGAGCAGGCGATGGTCCGCATCGACATGTCCGAGTACATGGAGAAGCACACCGTCGCCCGCCTGATCGGCGCGCCGCCCGGCTACGTCGGCTACGAAGAGGGCGGCCAGCTCACCGAGGCGGTCCGCCGCCGGCCCTACTGCGTCATCCTCTTCGACGAGGTGGAGAAGGCGCACTCCGACGTCTTCAACGTGCTCCTCCAGCTCCTCGACGACGGGCGGCTGACGGACGGCCAGGGGCGGACGGTCAACTTCCGGAACACCGTCGTCATCATGACGTCGAACCTGGGAAGCCAGATCGTGAGCGCGTACCGAGGCGGCGCGGACCCGGAGGCCTACGAGGCGATGAAGGGCGAGGTGCTCGACCTCCTCCGGCGGCACTTCCGCCCGGAGTTCCTGAACCGGGTCGACGACGTGGTGGTCTTCCACGCCCTCACGCGCGAGGACCTCCGCCAGATCGTCGACATCCAGCTCGCCCGGCTGAACGCACGGCTCGCGGACCGGCACATCACGCTCGAGTTCACCGCCCCCGCGAAGGACTTCCTCGCCGAGCGGGGCTACGACCCGGTGTACGGGGCGCGCCCGTTGAAGCGCGTCCTCCAGACCCGCGTCGAGAATCCGCTGGCGCAGCAGATCGTGGCGGGAACCGTCCACGACGGCGAGCGGCTGCGCGTCGACGTGGGGCTCGGCGGGCTCGCCTTCGGCCCCGCGGCCGACGCGAACGGCCGCGCCGCCGCCGAGGCCTGACGGGCGGCACGCCGCCGCCCGCGCGCGGCCCACGCGCGCGCCGGGCTCGCGTTTTACACGCCGCCGCGCCGGATGCTAGGGGCGAGGCGCCGCGCCGCGCACCGCGACCGCGGCGGAAGGCGCCGGCATGCAACGACGACGGGGAGCGGCTCTGCTCGCCACGCTGGCCGTGGGCTGCGGGGGCCACGACTTCGTGACGCGCGCCCCCGGCGCCGGCCGTTCGGTCGCGGTGCGGAACGTGCGCGTCTTCGACGCGCGCCGCGGCGTGGTCTCGGCGGACCTCCGCGACGTGCTCGTGCGCGACGGGCGGATCGCCGCGGTCGCGCCGGCGGGCGCCGACGCGCGCGGCCTCCCCGAGACGGACGGTCGCGGAGGCGTCCTCCTCCCCGGACTGGTCGACGTCCACGCGCACACCGGGGCCTCGCCCGCCCCGCCGTGGCACACCGTGCTCCCGCACGTCGACGAGAACCTCGGTGCCTGGCTCTACGCGGGCGTGACGACCGTGCTCGACGCCGGCAGCCTCACGCCCGCGGTCTTCCGCCTCCGCGACGAGCTGCGGAGCGGGAGGAAGCTCGGCCCGCACCTCTACGCCGCGGGCCCGATGCTCACCTCGCCGAGCGGCCATCCGGCGAGCCTCCTCCGCGCCTTCCTTCCGTGGTACCTCCGCTGGTACGTGATCTCGCGCCTCACGCGCGAGCTCGCGACGCCCGCGGACGCCGAGCGCGCCGTCCGGTCGCTCCTCGCCGAGCGCCCGGACGTCGTGAAGATCGCCGTCGACGAGACGGACGGCGTCCCGCTTCCCCCCGCGGTCATCACGGCGATCGTCATGGCCGCGCACGCCGGCGGCGTCCGCACCGTCGCCCACGTCGGCAGCTCTGCCGACGCCCTCGCCGCCGTGCGGGCCGGCGTCGATGCGCTCTTCCACGAGCCCTATCTGGAGGAGATGTCGGACGAGGCCGTCGCCGCGACCGCGGCGGCGCACGTGCCGGTCGTCGTGACGCTCGCCGTCTGGGACGGCGTCGCGCGGCTCGGTCGGCTCGCGCCCGGCGACCTCCGTCCGCTGGAGCGCCAGGTGCTCGCCGCGGACGTGATCGCCGCTCTCGGCGCCGCGCCCCGGTCGGCCGCATTCGCCGAGCTCGGGGCGCAACGGGAGAAGATCGCCGCCGCGCACGACGCGCGACGGCGCACCGTCGCGAAGCTGCGCGCGGCCGGGGTCACGATCCTCGCCGGCAGCGATGCCGCGAACGCCGGGGACGCGCCGGGCGCCGGGCTCCACGTCGAGATCGAGAAGCTGGTCGACGCCGGACTCACGCCGGGGGAGGCGCTTCGCACCGCGACCTGGGAGAACGCGCGCTTCCTCGCGGGCGAGGGGGCCGACTTCGGCGAGCTCGCGCCCGGCAAGCGCGCCGACCTCCTCCTCGTCGACGGCGACCCGACCGCCGATCCGACCGTGCTCGACCGGATCGCGGCCGTGTGGCTCGACGGCGCGCGGCTTCTCCGCCACCCGCGCCCCGCCGGAGGCTGACCGGGAGGCGGCGCCCTTTGCGAGGGCGCTTGACTCGCCGGCGCACGGCGGGCTGAAGGGCCGGATGCTTCGCGCGTTCCTCTGGTGCGCGGCCGCGCTCGCGACGTCGATCGCCCTCGGGCCACCGGCGGTGAGCGCCGACGCCGGCGTCCCCTCCCCCACGGCGGCGGCCGCCCTGTCCCTCTGTCGCGCGGCGGATGCGGCGTCCGAAGCGGAGCAGCGTCGGCTTCTCGAGCGCGGGCTCCAGCTCGCCGAGGAGGCGGTCGCGGCGGATGACGCCGACGCGGCGGGACACTTCGGCGTGTTCTGCAACCTGGGAAAGCGCATGCGGCTCGACGGCGTCCGCGTCGCGAGCCTCTTCTCCCTCCGCCGGCTCCGGCACGAGGTCGACCGCGCGCTCGAGCTCGATCCCCGCAATGTCGACGCGCTCGTCGGCAAGGCGGCCCTCCTCGCGCACGAGCCGCGCGTGCTGGGCGGCGACCGCGACGAGGGCGAAGCGCTCCTCCGCCGAGCGCTCGATCTCGCTCCGAACTACAGCGAGGCCCGGCTCGGGCTCGCCCAGCTCCTCGCCGCGCGCGGTGCGACCGAGAGCGCCGCCGCGGAGGCCCGTCGGGTGCTCGCGAACGAAGGCTCCCCGGATTCCGGCCGGGCCCGGGAGGCCCGGCGCCTGCTCGAGAGGCTGAACGATTAAGGGCGGGACCTCTGGCGTACCGGCCGCGAGCGCGGCATGGTACGGCCCTCTCCATGGCCGTCGCGAAGACGAACGCGATGCGCATCCTCGACGGCCTCGGCCTCGCGTACACCGTCCGGGAGTTCGAGGTCGACGGGAACGACGTCGCCGCGGAGACGGCCGCGGCGAAGCTCGGGCTCCCGCCCGCACAGGTCTTCAAGACGCTCGTCGCGCGGGGCGACCGAACCGGCGTGATGCTCGCCGCGATCCCGGCCGGCACGCGGCTCGACCTGAAGGCCCTCGCCCGCGCGAGCGGCAACCGCAGTGCGGCGACCGTGCCGCTGAAGGAGATCCAGGCGCTCACCGGGTACGTCCGCGGTGCGGTGACCGCGCTCGGGTGCAAGAAGGTGTACCGCGTGTTTCTCGACGCGAGCGCCGAGCGCCTGCCGGTGATCGGCGTCTCGGGCGGGAGCCGGGGAGTCGAGATCCTGATGGCGCCGCGCGACTACGCACGGGCGGTCGGGGCGATCGTCGCGCCGATCGCGACCGCGGGCTGACGGGACGCGCGCGCTACTTCCCGAAGCGATTGAGAGTCTGGTAGTCGAAGAACGACGGCTGGAGCGGCATGCGCCGGTCGCTCGGGACGTCGCCGGGCGGCTCCATGCCGGCGACCGTCGCGCGGTTGGCCTTCACGTTCTCCGCGCACTGCCAGCCGAACGTCGACCCCCACCACCGCTCCTTGTCGTTGTACGGGGCGGTCGGCGGTCCGGTCACCTGGTACGTGTTGAGCAGCTCGTCGCGCCAGGAGAATTTCCGGTTCCAGGCCCCCTCCCACGTGAAGTCGTCGATCCAGAGCTCGATCTTCCCGTAGAGATAGTATTTGTCCTTCGGCTCGCCCTCGATGACCCACACCCGGCGCTTCGTGAGCGCCCCCGCGACCGGCGCCCACGCGACCCCCTTCCAGTCCTTCACCTGGAAGCCGGTCGTCCGGTCGTTGTTCGCGTAGTGGGTCCGCCACCCCCCGCCCGGGAGCGGCGTGCGGACGATTTTGCCCGCGAGCGCGTCCGGGTCCGTGAAGCGGAGCGCGTCGCGGTGCGCGACGAGCCGCCACGTGAAGTCCTCCGGCTTGCCGTCGAAGAAGGTGCCGTCGTCCTGGCTCAGGTCCGAGCCGAGGAAGCCGTCGGAGCGGTTCGTCGGCGACACGGCGCGGACCCGGCGGAGCGCCGGGACGTAGGCCCAGCTCGCGTCGCGCTTGCCGGGCTCCTTGTAGCGGTAGGAGAGCGCGGCCGTGCCCTGGAGGTCGGCCGGGTCGAGCGTGAGCGCGAGGAACTGGAAGAGGAATCCCTGCGGATTCGCCGGCGGGATGTAGTGCTTCGGCTGGCCGTCGTAGAAGAGGAAGACGACGTCCTGGTTCGCCGAGCGGTCGAGGCCCGTCGGGCTCACCCAGTCGAGGCTGGTGACGTTCCGGCTGTTGCCCCCGTTGTACGTCGAGTAGACGTTGTTCCAGAGGATCTTCACGCCCGCGTCCGGGTCGTCGTCGCGGATGTCGGGGAACGGAATGCCGGTGATGTAGTCCGGCCGCTTGCCCGTCGCCTTGTCCACCGGCTGCTTGTTCGCATCGAGGACGAGACGCTGGCGGTTCGCGGCCGTCGCCTGGTCGAAGCCGTCGTCCCGCTTGAAGGCGGAGTTCGGGAACTCGACGACCTTGTTCACGTACTCCCCGTGCCTGTAGTGCTTGTAGATCTCCGGCGGGAGGAGGTCCTTCACCTCCTCCGCCGTCGACGTGTCGACGGTCATTCCGGGTTTCACGTCCGCGACCGCCGCGGCGGCGACGAGCGGCAGGACGAGCGAGACGGCGAGGCGCACGGTCTTCGACACGGGACGGTCCTCCTCGAGCGCTCCGGCGTTCAGTTCAGCAGCAGCGTGACACGGGCGGAGAGCTGCGAGCGATCCCGGAAGAAGCCGAAGGGGAAGTTGAAGTTCCCGCCGAGCAGCACGTACTTCAAGTCCACGATCATCGAGTCCGAGTAGCGGTAGGTGAGCGAGAACGGGAAGGCGTACACGCCGTCCAGCCCCACGATGGCGGTCAGCCCGGGCGTGAGCCGGCCGTGCATGTAGTCGGTCTGGAGGTGCGTCTGCACGAAGGATTCGTACGGATAGAGGTCGACGAAGTCCGACGCGACGGTGTGGAGCTTGCCGATCGTCTGGAGGGTCAACCCCGCCGTGTTCGCGCCGACGCGCGTACCCTTGTCGGTCGCCTTCTGCTGGCCGCCGAAGCGGTAGTCCTCGCCGGTGAACGTCTCGCTCAAGTTCCACTGTCCCACGTACGCCGTCACCCACGTGAAGCTGTTGCTCGGGTTCAAGGGCCGGAAGAAGAAGAAGCGGTCGAAGCCGAGCTCGAAGCGGAGGATATCGGCGCGCGGGATGTCGCCGTCGAGCTTCCCCGCGGGCACGTTCTGCCCGAGCGACCGCAACAGCTTGCGCAGCGCCGGGGCCCGCAGCGAGCGCTCGAAGGGAATGTTCTCGTTCGGGATGAAGGCGGGCTCGTTGACGAAATACTCCATTTCCGCGCGGACGATCCCGTCGAGCTTCTCGCTGAAGAAGCTCGTCGCGGCGCCGTAGACGTCCTCGAGCCCGTGGTGCAGCTCCGTGACCAGCTGCGTCGGCCCGTGCGCGCCCGGATGGACGATCGGCGCCCGCGAGAGGTCGAGCGGGAGGAAGCGCGGCACCGGCTGGTTCGCGAACGTCCGGTAGTACCAGATGCTCGTGGTGTAGTCGCGCGCGATGAGCGCGCCGAGCCGCACGCCGTAGCGGCTGTTCTTCATGGAGCGCGACGGCAGGTGGTCGTAAAGGCCGAGCTGAATGCTCCCGAGCGCGGGCCTCACGAGCGTCTCGCCGATCGAGGGCGGGATGAGTCCGGCGATCAAGGATTGCGGGTCGTCCTGCGGCGGCGAGTACGGGCTCGCGAGCGGAATCGGCACCTGGCTCACCGTCGTGTCGATGCTCCCCGGGACGAGATACCCCTCGACGAAGCCGCTCGAGAACGGGCCCCAGCTGTCGAACAGGTTGTAGGTCGTGCGCAGCGTCCAGAGCGGGATGCGCGCCTCGTCGATGTCCTGGAAGACGCCCGGGATGGCGAGCGTCAGGTTGAAGGGGTTGTTCGCGTCGAGGAGTCCGATCGTGTCCGACTCGCCCCAGGAGATCGCCTGGCGGCCGACGCGGACGAAGAGCGGCCCCTTCGCGAAGTTGACGTACGCCTCGTTGATGCGGAACGGCAGGTCCGAGACGTCGCCGGGGTCGCCGTAGCTCCCGAGGACGGGGTCGGGCTGATACGTGTACTGCTTGCGGAGGTCGATCAGCGTGTCGGTCCGCGTGATGGCCGCGGTATTCGTGTGGCCGAAGGACAGCCGGCCCTTGATGCTGTTCCGCGCGCGGTCGAACTGCGCGGCGCCGTAGTCGTAGATGCCGTCGTAGAAGCCCCAGAGCGCGAAGCGGAACGAGAGGTCGTCGAAGAAGGACTGGTGGCGTGTGAGCCGTCCCTCGAACTCGGGGTTGAAGAAGTTCCGGTGCTCGATCAGCTGGAAGGGCGCGCGCGCGGGACGGGTCTGCGGCTCGGAGTGCTCGGCGGCGACGGCCGCTTCACTGTAGAAGCGCGCCCGGATCTCGAAATCGCGCGCGGCATCGAGGTAGAACGCGCGCACCGACCGCGCCGGAAGCAGCATCGCCAGAGAGGCCGCAGCCACCCATCGCCAGCGCATCGTCGCCTCCTTCCGATGGCAGAACGTCCGCCCCGGCTAGCACACGCCGCCGCGGTTGGTCCAGCAGCGAAGCCGGCGCGCGCGCGGTCCGGCGTGCTGTTCTTCCCTCCCCCGAACGGGGGGAAGAGCTCGTGCTCGCCCGCGGCCGCGCGGGCGCCCGCCTCGGCGGCGCACTTCGACGTCCGGCGCGGCCTTCTAGGCAGGTTGCTGAAAAACGCTCGACTTCTCCGGGCACCAGGATCTATACGTCCGAGGAAGGACGCGGGGATGCGCGGCGAGGTGGAGCGGCAGCGGACGAGGTTGAGTATCGTGAGCGCGGAGCGGATGTGGACCTCGCCCGTCTTCGATCGGATGTACGCCGAGCGCGGGCGGCCATCGGTCCCGCCGGAGCGGCTCCTCGAGGCGTGCCTGCAGATCGCGCTCTACACGATTCGCAGCGAGCGGCAGCTCTGCGAGCAGCTTCAGTACAATGGCCTCTTCCAGTGGTTTCTGGACCTGGACCTCCACACCGCGCCCTTCGACGCCTCGACGTTCGCGAAGCACAAGGAGCGCTTGCTGCGGGCCGACGCGGCGCGGCGCTTCTTCGAAGGCGTCGGGCAGCAGGCGACGGCGGCCACCTCCTGTCCGCCGAGCACTTCACCGTCGACGGGACGCTCATCGAGGCCTGGGCGTCCCTGAAAAGCTTCCGGCCGAAGAATGAGCGACCCGAGGACCGCCCGCCGCCTGATGATCCCGGGAATCCCACGGTGCACTTGCATGGCGCGCGCCGCAGCAACGCGACGCATGCGTCGATCAGCGACCGCGACGCGCTCTTGGCCCAAGGGGAACGGGCAGGAGGCGAAGCTCGCCTTCGCCGGCCATGTCCTCATGATCAAGGCGAAGATCGGGCTGCTGGAGCCGGCGACGCAGCGCGGGAACGTGTCCCAGGCCTGCAAGGTCATGGGCTACGGCAGCGACAGCTTCTACCGCTTCACGGAGCTGTACGAGCAGGGCGGCGAGGCGGCGCCGCAGGAGCTGTCGAAGCGGCGGCCCGTCCTGAAGAGCCGGGTGGCGCCCGTGATCGAGGCGGCCGTCGTCGCACTCGCGATCGAGCGACCGACCTGGGGCCAGGTGCGCGTCGCGAACGAGCTCCGCAAGGTGGGGCACGTGATCTCCCCCGCCGGCGCGTATGGGTGCGGACGAAGGTGAAGAGCCCGCAGACGAACGGCATCTGCGAGCGGTTCCACAAGACGGTACTGAAGCGCTCTACCGGGTGGCGTTCCACAAGAAGCTTTACACGAGTCTCGCGGAGCTCCAAGCCGATCTCGACGCGCGGCTGGTGGTGTACAACGAGCGACGCACGCATCGGGCTACGGGAAGACACCGATGCAGACCTTCCTGGACGGCGTGCCGCTGGCGAAGGAGAAGATGCTGGCGGCGCGAGCGGGAACGAACACGAACGTGAACCGGAGACCGAGGACCGGACGATCACGTGTCAGATCAGGTGCCGACGTCTACAGATGAGCCGTGCTGGAGTCGAACCAGCGACCCGCTGCTTAAAAGGCAGCTGCTCTGCCAGCTGAGCTAACGGCTCGCGCCTGGATTCCTCGGCAGAGATAGCGGGTCGCACGCGCGCCGACAAGCCGATGGATGCCGGATGTCTGCCCGAGCGTCCCTTCCGGACCCGCGTGACACTGGCGGGCCCGGCTGCTAGCTATCGTCGAGGAGGTTGCGATGATGGGACGTGGATTCATCGTGCTCGCTTCGCTGGCCCTCGCCGGCTGCGCCTCGATGGGCGGCTACCGGCCGACCGTCGACCCGTACAACGACCCGCACAAGGAGCGCCTGGCGCAGGACGAGGCCGAGTGCCGGCGGATCGCCGAGCAGTCGGCGGGAACCGCACAGAAGACCGTCGTCGGCGCCGCGGTCGGCGGGCTCATCGGCGCGGCGGGCGGCGCGGCGATCGGCGCCGCCGCCGGCAACCCGGGCATGGGCGCCGCGGTCGGCGCCGCCACGGGCGGAGTCGGCGGCGGCGGCTACGAGGGGCTCAGCGCCGAGGAGCGGTTCAAGCGCGTGTTCCGCAACTGCATGCGGAACCGCGGGCACAACGTGCTCGACTGAGCGGCGCCGGAACGCGGATCGGCGGCCGCGGCGTCCCTCAGGCCGCGGCGCCGATCAGCCGCTCGAGCTTCTGCCGCACGAGGTCCGGGTCGACGACGGGCTTCGCGAGATAGTCGTCGCAGCCGATCGCGAGCGCCTTCTGCTCGTCGCCGGCCATCGCCTGCGCGGTGAGCGCGATGATGCGGACGAGCTTCCCGCCCTCCATCTCGCGGATCCGCTTCGTCGCCTCCCAGCCGTCCATCACCGGCATCTTCAGGTCCATGAAGATCAGGTCCGGCGGGTCCGCCTTCATGGCCTCGATCGCCTGCTGGCCGTTCGCCGCCTCGCGGATGTCGAACTGACCGATCTTCTTCAGTCGGTAGACGAGGATGCGGCGGTTGTCCTCGTTGTCCTCCACCACCAGGATCTTCTTAGGCGACATCGGCCTCCCTCTCTGCGGTCGACGCACCGCGCACGAAGCGCAGCACGTCTCCGGCTCCAGTCTGCGTGTCGGCGAGCGTGCCGGCGGGGAGCTCGAGCACGGCACGCGCGCCGCGCACGAACGGCGACACGCGGTTTCGCGCGAAGCCCGCGACGGTGCGGAGCACGCGGTCGTTCCAGTCGAGGAACACGAGGTCCAGCGGATACCGCATGAAGAACGAGTGCACCTGACGGCACGGGCGGATGAGGAGCCCGTGCCCGCGCGGAAGGCTCGTCGTCCCGAGGAGGCCGCGCAGGCGCGTGGCCATCGACGCCGCGATCGCGGCGCGCTCGGCGACGACCGTCCCGCGCGTCTCGTTGCGCACGAGCCACTCGGCTCTCCCCCGCTCGATCATCGTGCTTCGAGAAGTATGCAGCCGGGCCTGCTGGGTCTCAAACGTGAGCGAGCCGCGCGGCACCGCGCGCGTCAGTGATTTGACTTGCCGGAACCCTTCGGCTTCACTCGCTCGAATGTCGGTACGCACTCGCTTTGCGCCGAGCCCCACGGGCGCGCTCCACATCGGCGGCGTGCGCACCGCGCTCTTCAGCTGGCTCTTCGCGCGCCATCACGGCGGCGCGTTCATCCTCCGCATCGAGGACACGGACCGCGAGCGGTCGACGGAAGCGGCGATCGACCTGATCCTCGAGAGCCTCACGTGGCTGCGCATCGGCTGGGACGAGGGCCCGTTCTTCCAGACGCAGCGAACGGACCTCTATCGCGCGAGGGCGGCGGCGCTCCTCGCCGCCGGCCGCGCGTACCGCTGTTGGTGCACGCCGGAGGAGCTCGAGGCGAAGCGGCAGTCGGCGCTCGCCGAGGGACGCCGACCGGCCTACGACGGGACGTGCCGTGACCGCACCGCGCCGCCGGCCGGGCGCTCCGCGTTCACGCTCCGGTTCCGGACGCCGACCGGGGGCGAGACGGTCGTCGACGACTGCGTGAAGGGTCGCGTCGTCTTCCAGAACGCCGACCTGGACGACTTCATCATCCAGCGCTCCGATGGCACCCCCGTCTACAACTTCTGCGTCGTCGTCGACGACGTCGACATGCGGATCACGCACGTGATCCGCGGCGACGACCACCTCGCGAACACCCCGCGCCAGGTCCTCATCTACCACGGCCTCGGCGCGACGCCGCCGGTCTTCGCGCACCTCCCGCAGGTCCTCGGCCTCGACAAGGCGCGCCTCTCGAAGCGCCACGGGGCGACGTCCGTGAGCGAGTACCGCGCGCTCGGATACCTGCCCGACGCGCTCGTCAACTACCTCGCGCGCCTCGGCTGGTCGCACGGCGATCAGGAGATCTTCACGCGCGAGGAGCTCGTGCGGTATTTCACGCTGGAGACGGTCGGCAAGTCGCCCGGCGTCTTCAATCCCGAGAAGCTCGAGTGGGTGAACTTCCAGTACATGAAGGCGGCGCCGGCGACCGAGCTGGCGGACGCCGTGGTGCCGTTTCTCGAACGCGCAGGGCTCCCCGTCCCGGCCGACCGCGCGTGGCTCGCCCGCGCCATCGAGACCCTCCACGAGCGCGCGAAGACGCTCGTCGAGCTCGCCGACTTCCTCCGCATCTACCTGGTCGACGCGATCGAGCCCGAGCCGAAGGCGGCGGCGAAGTTCCTCCGGCCGGACGTGGCGCCCGCGCTCGACGACCTCCGCGCGCGGCTGGTCGCCCTCGACCGCTGGGACCCGCCGTCGCTCGAGGCCGCGTTCCAGGTCACTCTCGCAGCGACGGGGCTGAAGCTCGGCCAGCTCGCCCAGCCGGTGCGCGTCGCCGTGACGGGGGGCACCGTGAGCCCGGGCATCTACGACGTGCTCGACGTGCTCGGCCGCGACCGCACGCTCGCCCGGCTCGATGCCGCGCGCGCGCGGCTCGGCGGCGCGGTGCGTCCAACTTCACCTTGACTGCCCAAATCTCGTGCAGTACGTTTCGGCGCTCGCGCTCTTGAGGAGTCGGCTAATTGGTAAGCCACCTGACTCTGGATCAGGCTACTGGAGGTTCGAGTCCTCCCTCCTCAGCTGCACGCACGGTCCCATCGTCTAGCGGCTAGGACACCGGCCTCTCACGTCGGTAACGGGGGTTCGATTCCCCCTGGGACCATTCACCGCGCTCCCGACGCGACGGGCGTCCGCGTCGGCGACGCGACACCGGCGCGATCTCTCGTGTCGCGTGCGCCGATGCCCCTCGGCGACACCCGTGGAGAACCCGGCATGCGTCTGCCGACGCGACACAAACTTGACAGGGTGCAGCTCCCCCGTTACCCTGCGGCGCGACCCGTGTGTTGCGGTACCCGGCACAGTGGTTCGGCGGTTTCGCAGGGCGGAGGGGAAGGGTTGCGGGTGAGGACCACGAGATTCCGGCGTCGCCACGTCCCGGATCACTCGGCACGCCACTTGCGATGATGCGCGGCGTGGACCTCTCCGCACGACGGAGCCCTGCCGCGTCCGACGACCTTCCCGGTCCCGATCGGTGTCCGGTGCGCAATCCCCTGGGTGGCGGAGGCATGGTGCGAGCCGGGCCGCGAAGCGATTTCTAGCGAGAGGAGCCCAGCCAATGGATAGGCCCTCCTTCGAGCAGCTGATCAAAGAGGACCGTGCCGCGCGCGAATCGAAGCTCTGGCACGGGACCTTTCTCGAATACCTCGATCTCGTCCGCGAAGACCCCAGCTTCCCCAAGCTCTCCCATGCCCGGCTGTTCGACATCATCATGCGGCCGGGCACGGTCGACATCCACGAGTCGGACGATCCCCGCGTCAAGCGCCTGTACAAGGACGAGTCGCTCAAGGTCTACAACTTCTTCCGCGACGAGTTCTTCGGGATCGAGAAGACCGTCGCGCAGATCGTCCGCTACTTCCACTCGGCGTCGCTGAAGGGCGAGGAGAGCCGGCAGGTGCTCTACCTGATGGGCCCCGTCGGCTCGGGCAAGAGCTCCCTCGTCGAGAAGCTCCAGCGGGGCCTCGAGGCGTCCGAGCCGTTCTACGCCATCGAAGGCTGCCCGATGGCCGAGGAGCCGCTCCACCTGATCCCTCGCCATCTCCGCAAGGAGTTCGAGAAGATGCTCGGCGTGCACATCGAGGGCGACCTCTGCCCCGTGTGCCGCTTCCGGCTGAAGGAGGAGTTCGGCGGCCGCTACGAGGAGGTGCCGATCGCAACGTGCTTCTTCTCGAAGCGGAACCGGGTCGGCATCGGGGTCGTGCCGCCGGTCGACCCGAACAACCAGGACACCTCGGTCCTCATCGGCAGCGAGGACATCTCGAAGCTCGACATGTACAGCGAGGGCGACCCGCGCGTGCTCGACCTCAACGGCGCGCTCAACGTCGCCAACCGCGGCATGTGCGAGTTCATCGAGGTGTTCAAGAACGAGACCGAGTACCTCCACGCGATGATCACCGCGACGCAGGAGAAGGTCATCCCCGCGCCCGGGCGGCACGGGATGGTTTACGTCGACACGGTGATCGTCGCGCACTCGAACGAGGCGGAGTGGCAGAAGTTCAAGGCCGACCACACGAACGAGGCGATCCTCGACCGCATCGTCGTCGTCAAGGTGCCCTACAACCTCCGCCTCTCCGAGGAGGTGAAGATCTACCAGAAGATCATCCGCCACTCGGACTTCCGCGCCCACGTCGCGCCGCACACGCTCGAGGTCGCGTCGATGTTCGCGATCCTGTCCCGCCTCGAGCCGAGCGGGAAGTGCGACCTCATGACGAAGCTCAAGCTCTACAACGGCGAGGAGGTCGTCGAGAAGGGCAAGACGAAGAAGCTCGACGTGCAGGAGCTCCGCGAGGACGCGAAGCGCGAGGGGATGAACGGCATCTCGACGCGCTTCATCATGAAGGCGCTCGACAACGCGCTCTCGGACAACGTCGAGGGCAACTGCATCAACCCGATCAACGTCCGCGAGGCGTTGATCAACATGGTGAAGGAGGGCGACCTGCCCGACGACACCCGCAAGCTGTACCTCGAGTTCCTCCAGGACGTGCTCCACAAGGAGTACCTGGAGATGCTCGAGAAGGAGATTACGAAGGCGTTCGTCTACTCGTACCAGGAGCAGGCGGAGGCGCTCTTCCAGAACTACCTCGACCATGCCGAGGCCTTCGTCAACAAGACGAGGGTGAAGGACCGGAACACGAAGGAAGAGCTCCAGCCCGACGAGGGATTCCTCAAGTCGATCGAGGAGCAGATCGCGATCATCGGGTCGGCGGCCGAAGGCTTCCGCCAGGAGGTGATCGCCTACCTCTGGGCCGCGAGCCGCCGCGGCGACCGCGTCTCCTATCGCTCCTACGAGCCCTTGAAGGAGGCGATCGAGAAGAAGCTGATGACGTCGGTGCGCGACATCAGCCGCATCATCACGAAGGCGCGCACGCGGGACGAGGAGCAGACGTCGAAGTACAACGCGATGGTGAAGAACCTCCTCGACTCCGGCTACTGCGAGAGCTGCGTCGACGTGGTCCTCAAGTACGCCGCCAACAACCTCTGGAAGGACTGACCGGCGGGCCGGGCCCGCCCGCCCCCCCCCGCATGTCCCGGACCGTCGAATCGATCTTTCGTCCCTTCGCGTCGGACACCGAGCGGAGCGACCGCTCCGCCGGTGACCGCGCGCGGCACCGCACGAAGGTGCGCGAGTCCATGCGCGAGAACATCGCCGACATCATCGCGGAGGAGTCGATCATCGGGAAGGACCGCGAGAAGGTCATCAAGGTCCCGATCCGCGGCATCCGGGAGTACAAGTTCATCTACGGCGACAACACGCCGGGCGTCGGGCAGGGCAACGGCGAGTCGCAGAGCGGCCAGGTCATCGGGAAGGTGAAGCAGCTGGGCCGCGGCGGCGAGGACAGGGCGGGCGATCAGCCGGGAGCGGACTACTACGAGACGGACGTCACGCTCGAAGAGCTGATCGAGATCATGTTCGAGGACCTCGAGCTGCCGGACCTCGAGCGCAAGGCGCTGCGCCAGATCGAGTCGTTCCGCGTGGCGAAGCGAAAGGGCTACCGAACGGTCGGCATCCGCGTCCGGCTCGACAAGCGGCGCACCGTGCGGGAGCGCGTCCGGCGGAAGCTCGCGAGCCAGAAGCATCGCGACGCGCTCGCGGCCGCGGCCGAGTACGAGGGCGACGACGAGGCCGCGGAGCCGAAGCGCTTCCCCTTCCACGAGGACGACCTCATCTATCGCCACATGATCACCGACGTGAAGAAGGAGTCGAACGCGGTGGTCATCTGCATCATGGACACCTCCGGGTCCATGGACACGATGAAGAAGTACCTCGCGCGCAGCTTCTTCTTCCTCCTCTACCAGTTCATCTGCACGAAGTACCGCAACGTCGAGATCGTCTTCGTCGCGCACCACACCGAGGCGAACGAGGTGACCGAGGAGGAGTTCTTCCACAAGGGCGAGTCGGGCGGGACGTTCATCTCGTCCGGCTACAACAAGGCGCTCGAGATCATCCACGCGCGCTACCACCCGTCGCTCTGGAACATCTACGCGTTCCACTGCTCCGACGGCGACAACTTCGACTCCGACAACGCCGCCGCCCTCCGCACCGCGAAGGAGCTCTCCGACGTCTGCAACCTCTTCGGCTACGGCGAGATCAAGCCGCTCGGCTCGCGGTACTACGAGAGCTCGATGCTGAACATCTTCCGCCGCCTCGACGCGGACAACTTCCAGACGGTGCTCATCGAGCGCAAAGAGGACATCTGGCCCTCGTTCAAGTCCTTCCTCGCCCGCGACCGCGGCGCCGAGCAGGCGTCGACGAGCACCTGAGCCCCGTGTCCTGGACGCTGAAGGACCTCGAGTACTGGGACGCTCGCATCCGGGAGAAGGTCGAGGAGTTCGGGCTCGACTGCTTCCCGCAGGAGTTCGAGATCTGCGACCACGCGCAGATGCTCGGGTACATGGCGTACTCGGGCATGCCCTCCCACTACCCGCACTGGTCCTACGGCAAGGCGTACGAGAAGCTGAAGACGCTCTACGACTACGGCGTCTCCGGGCTCCCCTACGAGATGGTGATCAACGCCAACCCGTCGATCGCCTACCTCATGCGCGACAACTCGCTCTGCCTCCAGATCCTCACGATCGCGCACGTCTACGGGCACAACGACTTCTTCAAGAACAACTTCACCTTCCGGACGACCCGTCCCGAGTTCACCGTCGGCACGTTCAAGGCCCACGCCGACCGCGTCCGCCACTACGTCGAATCGCCGGCGATCGGCCTCGAGAAGGTCGAGGCGTTCCTCGACGCGGCGCACGCGCTCTCGCTTCAGTGCCGCCGGAACCTCGCCGTCCGCAAGCTCTCCGAGGAGGACGAGCGGCAGCGGCTCCTCGCGCTCGCGGAGCCGCAGCACGATCCGTTCCAGCGGATCCACCGCCGCCCGGAGACGACGGAGCCCGATCTCCGCCGCGTCCCGCCGACCCCCGACGAGGACATCCTCCCCTTCATCCGCGACCACAACCCGTTCCTCGCGGAGTGGGAGCGGGACCTGCTCACGATCGTCCACGACGAGGCCCAGTACTTCATCCCGCAGATCGAAACGAAGATCATGAACGAGGGCTGGGCGTCGTACTTCCACAAGCGGATCATGGACGCGCTCGAGCTCCCGCAGGACCTCCACCTCGAGTTCCTCGTCCGACACACCCAGGTGCTTCGCCCGATGCCCGGCGGCTTGAACCCGTACCACCTCGGCTACAAGGTCTGGGAGGACATCGAGCGCCGCGGCGACGACCCGACGCCGGAGGAGCGCGAAGACCTGCCGCCCGGCACGACGGGCCGCGACCTCGTCTTCCAGACGCGCCAGGTGGACCGCGACACGTCGTTCCTCCGCCGCTGGCTCCACGAGTCCCTCATGCGCGACCTCGATCTCTTCCGGTACGAGGCCAAGGGGGAGGACCTGGTCGTGAGCGACGTGTCCGACCGGGACGGCTGGCGGCAGGTGAAGGAGACGCTCGTGAAGAGCGTCGGCATGGGCTCCGTTCCGTCCATCCGCGTCGAGGACGCCGACCACAACCACAACCGCACGCTGCTCCTCGTCCACAACCACGACGGCCGCGACCTCCAGCTCGAGTACGCCGAGAAGACGCTCGGCTACGTGCAGCGGCTGTGGGGACACGACGTCGTCCTCGAGTCGGTCGTGAACGGCAAGCGGACGCTCCTCACCTACGGGGAGCGCGGGTTCTCGGCGAAGGCCGCGAAATAGGGGACGCCCGCGCCCACCGCTACGCGTCGAGCGCGCGGAGCGCGGCGTAGAAGCCGAGGACGCCGCAGCCCACCCGGACGAGGTGCCAGGGACCCCACGCGGCAATGAGCCGCGCCGTCTCGGCCTCCGAGAGCGTCCCGGGACCCCAGAGCGCCTCGTTGATCGGCTCGTTCACCGTCGCCGTCACGACGACGACGCCGAGCACCGCAGCGCCGGCGAGCCAGAGCCAGCCGCGGCGCTTGGGCTCCGCGCGCCGGGCGAGCGCGGCGACGACGAGGGTCGCGAGCGCCGCGCCGCCGCCGAGGGGAAACATGAGCCGCCCGATCCGCGGCGCGTGCATGCGAAACCACGCGCGCAGCTCCGCGGGCGGGAGCGTGGTCCAGTAGGGCACGAGCGCGACGGCGATCGCGAGCATCGCGCCCGCGAGGAGCCCGAGCAGGAACGTCGCGAGCCGCTCCGCGATCCGCGTGGCCCCTCCGCGGCCCTCGGCGCCGCTCATGCCCGCGGCGCGCGCGCCGCTGGGAGCGGCCGAACGAGCCCCGGGCCGCGCATTGCCGCGCCCATACCCCGCGGCCCGAGCCGCCGTCAACCGCCGCCCGGCCCGGGTCGCGGCGCCGGCGGGCCCCGGGTGGCCCGGCGCGCGCCGTCCGCGCTATAATCGGGGCGTCCACATGCCGATCTACGAGTACCGCTGTGCGGACTGCCGCAAGAAGTCGACCGTCCTCACGCTGCGAATCACCGAGGCCGTCGACGCCGTGTGCGAGCACTGCGGCGGGCGGAACATGACGCGCCTCATGTCGCGGTTCGCGACGCCGCGCTCCGAGGAGAGCCGGCTCGACAGCCTCGCCGACCCGGACAAGCTCGCCGGCCTCGACGAGAACGACCCGAAGAGCATGGCCCGCTGGATGCGCGAGATGGGGAAGGAGCTCGGCGAGGACGCGGGCGACGACTTCGAGCAGATGGTCGACGAGATGGAGGCGGGCGGGGCCGACGACGACGGCGGCGACGACCTCGGCTCCGGCGGAGACGACCTCTAGGTTCACCTTGGCCGCGCGCGCGAAACCGCGGCGAGTCGCGCCGGCGCCGGCCCCCGCGGCGCGCCCGCCCTGGGTGGACGTGCTCGCGAGCCTCGACGACGCCGTCATCGTGCTCGACCAGGCCGGCAACGTCGTCGACGTCAACCCCGCCGCGGAGCAGCTGACGGGCGTCTCGGCGCCCCACGTGCTCCCGAGCCCGCTCGCGACGCTCTTCGGCGCGCACCCCGCGAACGCGTGGCTCGGCGAGCTCGCGCGGGGCGTGCTCCGAGAGCGGGTCGCGCGCCGGCGGAGCGAGGGGGCGCTCGCGAGCCGCACCGGCGAGCTGCCCGTGAGCGCCGCGTGCGCGCCGGTCTTCGACCGTGACGGCGGCGTGCGCGGCGCGGTGCTCGTCCTCCACGACCTGAGCATGCAGCGGACGCTCGAGGCGACGACCCGGCGCGCCGACCGTCTCGCGGCGCTCGGCACGGTCGCGCTCGGGCTGGCGCACGAGATCAAGAACCCGCTCGGGGGCATCAAGGGCGCCGCCCAGCTCCTCCGCGGCGCCCTCACGGACCCAGACCTCGTCCGCTGCACGGAGGTGATCGTGCGCGAGGTCGAGCGGCTCGACGGGCTCGTCGAGCAGCTGCGCGAGCTCTCGGTGCCGCCCCGCCTGGAGCTCGAGCCGGTGAACATCCACCGGGTGCTGAACGACGTGCTCGCGCTCGAGCGCCAGTCGCCGGCGTGGGGGCACGTCGTGCTGCGGACCGTCTTCGACCCGAGCCTGCCGCCCGTCCTGGGGGACCGCGCGCAGCTCACGCAGGTCTTCCTGAACCTCGTGAAGAACGCCCTCGAGGCGCTCGGCGGCGAGGGATCGCTCGTCGTCGCGACGCGGATCGAGAGCCGCTTCCACATCCGGCGCGGGACGGGGCGCGGGCGCTTCCTCTCCGTCACCGTCGAGGACAGCGGTCCGGGCGTTCCCGAGGCGGACCAGGCGCAGCTCTTCTCGCCGTTCTTCACGACGAAGCCGCAGGGGACCGGCCTCGGGCTCGCCCTCTGCCACCGCGTCGTCACGCAGCACGGCGGCACGATCGCCCACGAGCGGCCGCCGCGCGGCGGGGCGGCGTTCGTCGTCACCCTGCCCGTCTCCGAGGACGATGGCGACGACGGCCGATAGGGCGCGCGGCACGATCCTCGTCGCCGACGACGAGGAGTCGATCCGCTTCGTGCTCGAGCGGGCCTGCACGCAGAGCGGCCACACGGTCGTGAGCGTCGCGACCGGCACAGCGGCGCTCGAGGCGCTCCGGAGGCGGCCCTTCGACGTCGCGCTCGTCGACATCAAGATGCCCGACCTCTCGGGGCTCGACGTGCTCTCCCGCGCGCGCGCCGACGGCATCGACACGCTCTTCGTCATCGTCACCGCGCAGAACACGATGGCGAACGCCATCGAGGCGACGAAGCGCGGCGCCTACGACTACCTGACGAAGCCGTTCGACCTCGACCAGGTGACCCACCTCGTGGACCGCGCGCTCGAGCTTCGGCGCCTGACGCACGAGCTCGAGCACCTCCGCGGCGCGCTCGCGCAGCGGCACGAGCTCGTGATCGGCGGCACGCCGGCGATGCAGGAGGTCTACAAGGTGATCGGGCGCGTCGCGCCGACCGACGCGACCGTGCTCATCGAAGGCGAGACCGGCACCGGGAAGGAGCTCATCGCCAAGACGCTCCACTACCACTCCGGCCGCCGCGGGCCCTTCGTCGCGATCAACTGCTCCGCGATTCCGAACGAGCTGCTCGAGAGCGAGCTCTTCGGCTACGAGCGCGGCGCGTTCACGGGCGCCGTCGAGCGGCGCGTCGGGAAGTTCGAGGCGGCAGCGGGCGGGACGCTCTTCCTCGACGAAATCGCCGACATGCCGCTCGCCCTCCAGGCGAAGGTGCTGCGCGTGCTCCAGGAGCGAGAGCTCACGCGGGTCGGCGGGCGCGAGCCGATCCGCACCGACGTCCGGATCGTCGCCGCGACGAATCAGGACCTCGAGGCCGCGGTCCGCGCCGGGCGCTTCCGCGAGGACCTCTTCTTCCGCCTGAACGTCGTCCGCATCCCGGTGCCGCCGCTCCGGAACCGTCGCGGCGACATCCCGGAGCTCATCGCGTACTTCGTCGACAAGGTGAACCACGACCTCGGCACGTCGATCGTCGGCGTGAGCGACGAGGCGCGGGCGCTCCTCATGCGCCACTCCTGGCCCGGGAACGTGCGCGAGCTCGAGAACGCGATCCTGCGCGCCGCGGTCCTCGCCCGCGGGCGCACGCTCGTGCCCGAGGACTTCGCGCTGGCCGGGCAGCCGCGCGCGCAGGCGGCGGACGTGCTGCCGCTCGAGGAGGCGGTGCGGCGGCGGCTGACGGAGCTCCTCGCCGCGGACGCGACGGCGGCCGCCGGCGACCTGCACGCGACGCTCATCAGCGCCGTCGAGCGGCCGCTCATCGAGCTCGTCCTCGAGCGGGCCGGCGGCAATCAGGTGCGGGCGGCCGAGATGCTCGGCATCAACCGGAACACGCTGCGGAAGAAGATCACCGACCTCGGCATCGAGCTCCGGCGCACGACGACGCGGTGATCCGCCTCCCGCCCCTCTACGCGATCGTCGACCCGCTCGACACGGGCCGCGACCCGGTCGCGCTCGCGCGCGCGCTCCTCGCCGGCGGCGCCCGGCTGCTCCAGCTCCGCCTGAAGGGCGCGACGTCCCGCGACCTCCACGCGGTCGCCGCGGCCGTCGCCCCGCTCGCCCGCGCGGCCGGCGCGCGCTTGCTCGTGAACGACCGGCCGGACGTCGCGCGCGCCGTCGCCGCGGACGGCGTCCACCTGGGGCAGGACGACGTCCCGGTCGCGGTCGCGCGGCGCGTCCTCGGGCCGGGCGGGCTCGTCGGCGTGTCGACGCACGACCTCGCGGAGGCGCGGGCGGCCGCCGCCGCGGGCGCCGACTACGTCGGCGTGGGGCCGGTGTACGCGACGGCGTCGAAGGCGCGCGCCCTCGATCCGCGCGGCCCGGCACTCGTCCGCGCCGTCCGGGCGGCCGTGTCGTGCCCGATCGTCGCGATCGGCGGCATCACCGCCGCGACGGCGCCGGACGTGATCGCGGCGGGCGCGGACGCCGTCGCGATGATCGCCGCGCTCGTGCGCGCGGCCGACCCGGCGGCGGCGACGGCGGCGGTCCTCCGGCGGCTCGGCGCGTAGCGGCGCCGCGCCTCGCCGGCCCGCCCCTCGGCGGCGGTGGGGGGATCGGTCGACGGCGCGCGGCGTGCTATCCCTCGTTCGGCTCATGGAGAAGCGACCCGCCGGCGGCGCGAAGCCGCCCCGCCCCGGCATCGCGGTCTTCCTCGTCTGGCTCGCGCTGACGGCCCTCCTCGCCTGGAACCTGCTCGGGACGTGGTCCGGCGGGCGGCGGCAGGTGGAGGTCCCCTACAGCACGTTCGTCGCCCAGGTACGCGCCGACAACGTCCGCCGCGTCCGCGTCGCCGGCGACCGCGTGAGCGGGTCGTTCGAGAAGCCGATCACGCTCTCCGAGGAACCCCGGACCGCCGCACCGCCGGCGGCGCCGCCGGCGAAGCCGATCGAGGTGACGGATTTCCGGACGAACGTCCCCGCGACCCTCGGCGACACGGCGCTCCTCCCCCTCCTCGAGCAGCACGGCGTCGTCGTCGAGGCGGCGCCCTCGACGGCGCCCTGGTTCGTCGAGCTGGTCGTCAGCTGGGGCCCGCTCCTCCTCCTCGTCGGGCTCTTCTGGTGGATGAGCCGGCAGGCGGCGCAGCGCCAGACGGGGATCTTCGGCTTCGGTCGCAGTCGCGCGCGGCGCTACACGAGCGACCGGCCGCAGGTCACCTTCAACGACGTCGCGGGCGCCGACGAGGCGAAGGCGGAGCTCCAGGAGGAGGTCGACTTCCTCCGCCACCCGGCGAAGTACCATCACCTCGGCGCCCGCATCCCGCGCGGCGTCCTGCTCGTCGGCCCGCCCGGCACCGGAAAGACGCTCCTCGCGCGCGCGGTTGCCGGGGAAGCCGGCGTGCCCTTTTTTTCGATCAACGGCTCGGAATTCGTCGAGATGTTCGTCGGTGTCGGCGCCGCGCGCGTGCGCGACCTCTTCGAGCAGGCGCGCCAACGGGCGCCCGCGATCATCTTCATCGACGAGCTCGACGCATTGGGCCGCGCGCGCGGCGCCTTTCCGATGAGCGGCGGCAACGACGAGAAGGAGCAG
>DASRHG010000045.1:0-3732 GCA_035650655.1 Binatia bacterium
GACGTCTTCGACGGCCTGCTGTTCAACTTCGTCGCGCCGGTCTGCATGCCGCGCCTCCTCGGCGTGGCGGCGCAGGACCCGCGCGTCAGCACGGCGACGGGCGCGGTCACCGCGCTTCTCCTCGTCGGCTGGGCGACGGGCGGCGTCCTGTTCGGCTTCGTGACCGACCGGATCGGCCGCTCGCGGACGCTCCTCGTCACCATGCTCGTCTACGCGAGCGCGACGGCGGCCTGCGCGCTCGCGCCGAACGTCGTCGTGCTGGCGTGCCTCCGGTTCGTCGCGAGCCTCGGCATCGGCGGCGAATGGGCCGCGGGCGCGAGCCTCGTCGCCGAGGTGGTGCCCGAGGCGCGCCGCGTGGCGGCGGGGGCTCTCCTCTACACGAGCGCACCGGTCGCGATCTTCTTCGCCGGCCTCGTGAACGACGTGCTGACGCACCGGATCGCGGCGCTCGCCGCGTCGCCGGACGTCGCATGGCGGCTCGTCTTCCTGACGGGGCTCGTGCCCGCGGCGTGTGCGCTCTGGATCCGCCGGCAGGTCCGCGAGCCCGAGGCGTGGATCGCGGAGCGCGCACGGCCGCGGCTTGCCGAGCTCTTCGCGCCGCGCTTCCGGCGCGCGACGCTCGGCGGGCTCGGCCTCTGCCTCGTGACGCTCGTCGCCTGGTGGGGGACGAACGCGTTCCTGCCGTTCGTCGTCGCGTCGCTCGCGGATTCGGGCGCCAGCGTCGGGTACGCGAACGCGTTCTTCAACGTCGGCGGGCTCGTCGGAACGATCGCGACCATCCCCCTCGCGCGGCTCGGACGCCGGGCGCTCTTCGGCCTCTACTTCGCCGGCGGCGCCGCGGCGATCGCCGTCACGTTCGGGCTCGACTGGGATCCGCTGACGCGCATCCGGCTCCTGTTCTTCGACGGGCTCACCGTGTTCGGCGTCGTGGGCGCGTTCAGCTTCTACCTGCCGGAGCTCTTTCCGACGCGGCTCCGCGGGACCGGGGCGGGATTCTGCTTCAACACCGGCCGCTATCTCGCAGCGGCCGGGCCGTTCGTCGTCGGACGGGCGCTCGGCGTGGCCGCGACGCCCATGGATGCGATCCGCTGGGTCGCACTCGTGCCGCTCGCGGGGCTCCTCCTCGTGCCGTTCATCGTCGAGACCGCGCCCGCGCGGGTCAGCGGTCGCGCGGGAGGCCGAGGATCCGCTGCGCGATGATGTTCGCCTGGATCTCCGACGTGCCGCCGGCGATCGATGCGACCCGCGACCAGAGGAACGCCTGGCGCCGCCGCCCGTCGTCGAGGCCGGCCTGCGCAGCGGGTCCCGCGAGCCCGAGCGCGGTCTCGTGGAGGCGCTGCGTGAGCGTCGCCCAGAAGAGCTTCACGAGCGACGATTCGGGCCCGGGCTCGAGCCCGCGCTCGAGCCGCGACAGCGTGCGGCAGTTCAGGAGGCGCATGATCTCGACGTCGATCCAGTCGCGCGCGAGCGCCTGACGCACGAGCGGATCGCCGCTCCTGCCCGCGTCGCGCGCGAGCGCGATCGCGTCGTCGACGGCGATCCGCTGGAGCACCTGCTCCTTGAAGGCGAAGCCCGTCCCGCGCTCGTGCGCGAGCGTCGTCATCGCGATCTCCCAGCCGCCGTGGACCTGCCCGACGACTTCCGCGCGCGGGACGAAGACGCCGTCGAGGAAGACCTCGCTGAACTCGGTCGAGCCGGTGAGCTGGCGGAGCGGGCGGCATGTGATCCCGGGCGCCTGCATGTCGAGGAGGAAGTAGGTGAGGCCGCGGTGCTTCGCCGCCTCGGGATCGGTGCGGGCGAGCAGGATGCCCCGGCGGGAGAGCTGCGCATAGCTCGTCCAGACCTTCTGGCCGGTCACGAGGAAGCCGTCGCCGCGCGCCTCCGCGCGCGTCCGGACGGCGGCGAGATCGCTGCCGGCGCCGGGCTCGCTGAAGAGCTGGCACCAGACCTCGTCGCCCGAGAGGATGTGCGGAAGGAAGCGCCGCTTCTGCTCCTCCGTGCCGTGGGCGATGAGCGTCGGACCCGTGTTGTTGACGCCGACGCGGTTCAGGAGCTGCGGGGCACGCGCGCGCGCCAGCTCCTCGTTCAGGATCGCCTGCTGCGCCGGCGGCGCGCCGCGGCCCCCGTAGGCCGTCGGCCACAGCAGGCCGACGTAGCCGGCGGCGTGGAGCCTCCGCTGCCAGTCGCGGAGGAACGCGAACTCCTCGCGGAGCGACGCGTCGTCGTGCGGGATGCGCTCGACGCGCGCGGGCCGGTTCGCCGCGAGCCACGCCCGGACCTCCGCCCGGAAGCGCGCGTCGGCGGGTGACTGGGAGAAGTCCATGAGCGCGTGGTAGAGGTCCCGGCCTACCACCAAACGACCGGAGGAGAGAAATGATCCCCCATCCGACCGCGCCGCGCCTCCGGGCGCTCCCGCCCGCCGAATGGACCGATGACGTGAAGGACATCCTCGGCCGCGTCCCGTCCGGCGATCACGGGCCGCTCAACATCTTCACGACGCTCGCGCATCATGCGGGGCTCCTGAAGCGCTGGCTGCCGTTCGGGACGGCGCTCCTCATGGGCGAGCTGCCGCCGCGCGACCGCGAGCTCCTGATCCTCCGCACCGCGTTCAACTGCGGCGCCGACTACGAGTGGGGCCAGCACGCGAAGATCGCGCTCCTCTGCGGCGTCACCGAGGCCGAGGTCGCGCGCGTGCCGGCCGGCGCGGGAGCGTCGGGCTGGGACCCGTTCGACGCCGCGCTCCTCCGGGCGGCGGACGAGCTGCACGGCGAGGCGTGCATCTCGGACGCGACCTGGAAGGCGCTCGCCGCGCGCTACGACGCCAAGCAGCTCGTCGAGGTGCCGATGCTGGTCGGGCAGTACCACATGGTCGCGTTCGCGCTGAACTCGCTCGGCGTGCAGCGCGAGCCGGGGGTCGACGGGCTCCCGCGCTGAGCCGGGCGCGTCAGCCGGGCGCCCGGTAGATGCCCCACAGCTCGAGCGGGCGGAGGATGCCGTTCGCGACGGCCGCGCGGTCGACGTCGATCAGGAGGTCGAGGTATCGGCGGCGGACGGCGTCGCCCGGGTCGAGCCGCTTCCCGAGCCGCGGGTGCGTGCAGACGAAGCGCATGAACGCGCCGTGGCGGTGCTCGAACACCGGCACGAACGTGCGGTGGAGGAGGGGAACGATCTCCTCCTGGCGGATCCCCTCCATGCCGTGCACCCGGAGCGGCGTCCGCACGCGCGCGAAGCCGACGATCGCGCGCGGCACGAGGCGGAGCGCCCGGTTCGCGAAGCGCGCGTTCGCGGGCCAGAGGAGCCGCCGGTTCCGCCCGATCACCTCGACGACGTGGAAGCGCCCCCCGGGCGCGAGCCCGCGAGCCACCTGCGCGAACAGGCGCTCCAGGTTGATCACGTGGTGGAGCGACGCCTGGGCGATCACGAGATCCCACGCGGCCGGCTCGATCTCGAGGAAGTTCATGTCCGCCTCGCGGAAGCGGAGATCGAGCCCCTTCGCGTCCGCCGCGGCGCGCGCGCGGTCGAACAGCGCGGGGTTCACGTCGGTGCACGTGATCGACGTGCCGGCGGGGAAGAGCGCCGCGAGCGCCAGCTCGCGACCGCAGTAGCCGCTCCCGAGGCTGAGGACGCGGAGCGGGCGCTCCGCCGCGATCGCCGTCACCAGGTCGGCGCCGCCCGCCGCGCGCATCGCCTCCTCGACGCGCCGCCAGTAGTGCTGCCACGACGCGTGGGCAT
>DASRHG010000046.1:0-11146 GCA_035650655.1 Binatia bacterium
ACGCGCGCCTCGAGCCGCACGCCCGCCATCCCGACCGGCTCCCGGATGCCGTCCTGGTCGTCGACGATGAACTCCTGCGGCATGACGTGCAGGAGCTCGCGGTCCATCGGAAGCGCGACGGCGCGGGCCGCGTCCATGACCCGCTCGACGTCGCCGGACGCGACTTCCCGGTTCTTCACCGCGACGACGCCGTGGCTGTTGAAGCCCTTGATGTGGCTGCCGGCGGAGCCCGCGACGACGCTGCGGATCTCGCAGGCGGCCATCAGCTCCGCCTCCTCGATTGCCTTGCGGATCGAGTCGACCGTCGCCTCGATGTTGACGACGACGCCCTTGCGGAGCCCCTTCGACGCCGCCGTGCCGATCCCGACGATCTCGGCGCCGTCCTCCGTCACCTCGGCGACGATCACGCCGATCTTGTACGTGCCGATGTCGAGCCCGACGATCAGCGGGTTCCGACGACTCATGCGTGCCATGTGCCCTCAGCCTTTGGGGGTGTTCCGCGGCGACGCCGCGGGTTTCGGGGGTCGCGTGCGGACGATCACCTCGTCGTCGAAGACGAGGCTCACGCCCGCGATCTCGGCCTCGCGTCCCGTCCAGTACGCCATCACTTCGGGAAGACGGGCGAGCTTCTGCTCGAAGCCCCCCCAGCCGAGCTCGAACGGGACCGCGGGCCGGGTCGGCAGCACGGTGAGCCCGCGGACGGGGTCGACGTGGATCTCGGAGACCGCCGCCGGCCCGTCGGGGCCGACCAGGTGCAGGCGGTCGATCAGGTGCGCGAGGAGGAGCGCGCGACGGAGCGCGCGCGGCGCGAGCGCGGCGTGCCCGTCGAGGTCGGCGGCGCCGAGCCCGGTCACGTACGGGAAGTCGCGCGGGTCGCCCGGCTCGACGCGTGCGAAGACCCGCCCGTGGGCGGCGACGTAGTAGAGCGCGGGCTCGGGATCCGCCGTCGCGAGGATCGCGACCGGCCGGAACTCGTGCACCTGGAGGACGACCCGGTGGGGCAGCTCGCGCCGGACGCGGGCTGCGCGCACCCACGGCTCGCGCCGCAGCCGCGCCACGACCGCCTCCTCGTCGACGTCCCAGATGCTCATCCCCGGCACGACGCCCGCGACGGCGCGGATCGCCTCGGCGGAGAGGTGGCGGTGGTTCGCCACGACGACCTCGCGCACGGCGAAGTACGGATGGCGGCGCGCGGCGTCGCGGACGGCCGGCCAGGCGAGCGCGGCCGCCACGGCCGCGAGCGCGCCTGCGGCCGCCCGCGCGGTCGCCGCCCGGCCCGGCCATCGCGATCCCTCCCTCGCCCCGCGGCCCGGCACGCGGGCGCGCCGGTTGCGGGAGCCGAGGAGTCGTCTCACCAGGTTCCGACGAGCCTCAGCTCGGGCTCCAGCCATACCCCGCTCCGCTCCCACACCACCCGCTGGGCCACGTCCATCAGCGCCTTCACGTCCGCCGCGCGCGCTCCGCCCTCGTTCACGATGAAATTCGCGTGCCGCTCCGAGATGCGCGCGCGCCCGGCGCGCGCGCCCTTCAGCCCGGCTGCCTCGATCAGCCGGCCGGCGTGATCGCCCGCCGGGTTCTTGAACACGGAGCCGCCGTTCGGCTGCCCGTGCGGCTGCGCGGCGAGGCGGCGCGCGCGTGCCTCCGCCATCCGGCCGCGGACGCGCACGGGATCGTCACGGCGGAGCCGGAAGCCGACGGCCGTCACGACGAAGCCCGCGGGCAGCTCGGTGCGCCGGTAGCCGAACGCGAGCGACGACGCCGCGAGCCGCCGCGGCGTCCCGTCGCGGCCGAGCCCCTCGACGACGGCGACGGCCCGCGCGACGTCCCCCCCGTACGCGCCTGCGTTCATGAAGAGCGCGCCGCCGACCGTGCCGGGAATGCCCTCCGCGAACTCGAGCCCGGCGAGCCCCCGCTCGGCCGCGGCGCGCGCGAGCCGGCCGAGCTGCACCGCCGCCCCCGCGCGGGCCGACGCCCCGTCCGTCGTCTCCGTCCAGTCGACTCGGCCGAAGCCGCGCCCGAGCTTCACGACGATGCCTGGGATGCCGCCGTCGCCGACGAGGACGTTCGAGCCGCCGCCGAGGAGCGTGACGCGTGCCGCGTGCGCGTCCGCCGCCCGGAGCACGTCCGCGAGGTCGTCCGCCGAATCCGGCACGACGAGCAGCTCGGCGGGTCCGCCGATCCGGTACGACGTGTGCCGCGCGAGCGGCTCCGCCGCGCGCGCGCGCCGTCCGAGCCGAGCCCGGATCTCCTCGACGAGAGCCGCGGGCAGCGTCGCCGCCATCGGCGTCAGTGGAGCTGCGGCAGCGGTGCGCCGGCGCGGATGAGCCCGAGAAGCTCGTCCCCGGTCTTGTGCACGTCGCCCGCGCCGAGCGTGAGCACGAGGTCTCCCGGCCGGACGACCCCGAGGAGCCCGGCGGCGAGCTCGCCGCGCGCCGGAATCCAGTGCACGTCGAGATGTCCGCGCCGCTTCAAGGCCTGGAAGACGGCCTCGCCCGACACGCCGTCGATCCGCTCCTCGCCCGCCGGGTAGACGTCCGTCAGCACGACGACGTCGGCGTCGTCGAAGGCCTCGAGGAACTCCGCGAAGAGATCGCGGGTGCGCGTGTAGCGGTGCGGCTGGAACGCGACGACGAGCCGGCGCCCGAAGCCCTCGCGCGCGGCACGGAGCGTCGCGCGGATCTCCTCCGGGTGGTGTCCGTAGTCGTCGACGACGAGGACGCCCGCCTCCTCGCCCTTCACCTCGAAGCGGCGGTGGATGCCGCCGAACTCCTCGAGCGCGTGCGCCGCGATGCGGAACGGGATCTCGAGGTCCTCGGCGACGGCGAGGGCGGCGAGCGCGTTGAGCGCGTGGTGGCGGCCGGGCATGCGGAGGCGCACGGCGCCGAGCCGCTGGTCGCCGCGCCAGGCCTCGAAGACCGTCTCGAGCCCCTCCACGCGCAGCTCGCGCGCCTGCCAGTCGGCGTCCGGCGACGTGCCGTAGGTGACGAAGCGCTTGCGGACGTGCGGGAGAAGCGCGCGGACCGTGACGTTGTCGAGGCAGAGGACCGCGAGCCCGTAGAACGGCACGCGATGGATGAACTGGAGGTACGCCTCGCGCACCCGGTCCATGTCGCCGTAGTAGTCGAGGTGCTCGCGGTCGATGTTCGTCACGACGGCGACGATCGGCGAGAGGAGGAGGAACGTGCCGTCGCTCTCGTCGGCCTCGGCGACCAGGAACTCGCCCTGCCCCAGGCGGGCGTTCGTGCCGAGCGTCCGGAGCTTCCCGCCGACGACGACCGTCGGGTCGCGCCCCGCCTCGCGGAGCACGGCGGCGACGAGGGACGTCGTCGTCGTCTTCCCGTGCGTCCCGGCGACGGCGATCCCGTACTTCATCCGCATGAGCTCCGCGAGCATCTCGGCGCGCGGGATGACGGGGATCTTCAGCTCGCGCGCGCGGACGACCTCCGGGTTCGCGAACGTGACGGCGGAGGAGATGACGAGGACGTCGATGTCCTCGGTCACCTGCGCGGCGTCGTGCGGGCCGATGTGGATCGCGGCGCCCATCGTCGCGAGCCGCCGGGTCGTGTCACCCGCGACGAGGTCCGAGCCGGAGACCGTGTACCCGAGCGTGAGCAGCACCTCCGCGATGCCGCTCATGCCGATGCCGCCGATGCCGACGAAGTGGACCCGCCGCTTGCGGCCGTTCACCGCCGTGTTTCCATACCGGGGTAGCCCGGACCAGCCGCCCCAGCTCCTCACTCCCCCCGCAAGCCCGGCCACGCACGTTCCGAATTACAGAAGCGCCGCGCGCTCTTCAAGCCCGACTCCGACTTTCGCCGGAGCTGCACCCGACCATGAGGCCGAGACACGCGTCCGCGACGCGGTCGGCGGCGTCCGGTCGTCCGAGCGCCCGGGCGCGCTCCGCCATCGCGAGGCGTCGCGCCGGATCGCCGGCGATCTCCCGCAGCGCCGTCCCGAGCCGCGCGCCGTCCAGATCGCGGTCGAGGACCATGGTCGCCGCCCCGGCGGCCACGAGCACCTCGGCGTTCCGCCGCTGGTGGTCGTCCGCGGCGTGGGGATAGGGGACGAGGATCGACGGCAGGCCGACGGCCGTCACCTCGCTGCACGTCATGGCGCCCGCGCGCCCGACGACGACGTCGGCCGCCGTGTACGCGGCGCCCATGTCGACGATGAACGGCTCGACGCGCACGTCGAGCCCGAGGGCGGCGTAGCGGGCGCGGACGGAGTCGCGGTCCGCCGTCCCGGTCTGGTGCGTCACCTGCCAGCGGCGTGGCTCCTCGCCGAGGGCGGCGAGCGCCTCGACCGTCGCCTCGTTCAGGCGATGCGCCCCGGCGCTGCCGCCGAAGACGAGGACGCCGAGCCGCGCATGCGGCGGCCGCGTTCGCGCGGCGAGCACGCCCGGACGGAGGGGGTTCCCGGTGTGCACCGCGCGCCCCTCGGGGAACGCGCCGACCGCGGCCGCGAAGCCGACGCAGACCCGGCGCGCGTGCCGGCCGAGGAAGCGGTTCGCGGCCCCGGGCACGACGTTCTGCTCGAGGAGGAGCGTCGGCAGGCGCCGGAGGACCGCGGCCAGCACGACGGCGACCGAGGCGTACCCGCCGACGCCGACCACGAGCGCGGGCTCGAGGCGCGCGAGAAGGACGAGGGCGCGGAGGAGCCCGCGGCCCGCGGCGAGCGCGCCCGCGGCGGCGCCGGCGATGCCCCCGCCCCGCACCTGGCGGCCCGGGAGGAGGTGGAGCGCGTAGGGCGTCTCGGGCACGACGCGCGCCTCGATGCCGTTCGCCGTGCCGACGTAGACGACCTCGACCGCCCGCGCCGCGAGCGCGTCGGCGAGCGCGAGCCCGGGGTACAGGTGGCCGCCCGTTCCGCCGCCCGCGATGACGACCCGTGCCACGGGGGACCCTAGGACGCCGACCCGAGATACATCTCGGGTCGGGACCGGAAGCGAGACTGGAGCGTTTGGTGGCACGCACGACCAGCATGCCGCGGCCAGCGAAGCTGGCGCGGCAAACCAGCGACGCACCCGACATTGAGCCGGCCGCGCTGACGGTGCGCGGCGCCGCGCGACCGTGATCGCCGCCTCGCGGAGCTTCCCGCCTCTGCCATCTCGACTCCTCGTGCGTACCTCGTCTGCCGCGCCAGCTCGGCGGGCCGCGGCACGTCGGTCACGCGTGCCACCGAACGTTCCACTCTCGCGTCCGGTCCTCCCGACCCAAGATGTGCATCTTGGGTCGGCCTCCTAGACCTCGCGCGCGAGCGCGAGGAGCACGCCCACCTGGGCGAGCGCCGCGATCATCGCCGAGCCGCCGTAGGAGAGGAACGGCAGGGCGAGCCCCTTCGTCGGGAGACAGCCGAGCACGACGCCGACGTTCACGACGGCCTGGAGCACGAGCGAGAGCGTCACGCCGAACGCGAGGAGGCTCCCGAATGGGTCGGGGTGGCGCCGCGCGATGCGGAAGCCGCGCGCGGCGAGCACCCCGAAGAGCGCGAGGACGAGGAGCGCGCCGGCGAGCCCGAGCTCCTCGCCGACGACCGAGAAGATGAAGTCCGTGTGCGCCTCCGGCAGGTAGAACATCTTCTGGCGGCTCTCGCCGAGCCCGATGCCCCAGAGGCCGCCCGAGCCGAAGGCGATGAACGACTGCTTCAGCTGGAAGTTGATCCCGAGCGGATCGAGATCCGGGTTCAGGAACCCGAGGACCCGCTTCATGCGGTAGCCCTCGCGCATGACGAGGGCGGCGAACGCCGGGACCGCGACGAGCGCCGGGAGCGCGAGGAAGCGGAGCGGCACGCCGCCGACGAAGAGCATCGCGCCGAGGAGGCCGACGGTCAGCATCGCCGTCCCGAAGTCCGGCTCGAGCAGCGCGAGACCGGCGATCGCGCCCGCGACGAGGCAGTGCGGGAGGACGCCCGCGGCGAACCGCTGCACGCGCTCGCCCTTCTTCACGAGCGAGCGCGCGAGGTAGAGGACGACCGCGAACTTCGCGAGCTCCGACGGCTGGAGGCTGAGCGGTCCCAGGTGCAGCCACCGCCGCGCGCCGCCCCGCGCGAGCCCGATGCCCGGGACGAGCACGAGGACGAGCGCCCCGAGGACGACGAGGAGGAGCGGATACGCCGCGCGCCGGTACGCGTCGGAGGACAGCCGCGACGCCACCGCGCCGACGAGCGTGCCGAGCGCGATCGAGAAGAGGTGCTTGCGGAAGAAGACGAGCGAGTCGCCGAAGCGCTCCTCGCCGTAGAAGTAGCTCACGTTGAACACCATCACGACGGAGAGCCCGACGAGCGCTGCGACGGTCAAGAGGAGCCATGGGTCGACGCCGAGCCCGCCCGCGAAGCGCGGCCGCTGGCCGGCGAGGGGTCCGCGGAACGCCGGCGGCGCGGCGGCGCGGAGGGGCGGCGCGCCCGTCATCCGAGCGCCTCGACGGCCCGCGCGAAGGCGCGGCCGCGGGCCGCGTAGTCGGGGAACATGTCGAAGCTCGCGCACGCCGGCGCGAGGAGGACGGTGTCGCCGGGACCGGCCGCCGCGGCCGCGCGCCGGACCGCCTCCTCGAGCCCGGCGACACGCTCGACCGGGACGCCGGCCGCACCGAGCGCGGCCGCGATCTCGTCCCGCGCGGCGCCGAAGAGGAGCGCGAGCTTCACCTTGCCGCGGGCGCGCTCCACGAGCGGCGCGTATCCCCCGCCCTTTCCGAGCCCGCCCGCGAGCAGGACAACCGGCCCGGGGAACGCCTCGAGGCTCCGCGCCGCCGCGCTTGCGCTCGTCGCCTTCGAGTCGTCGACGAAGCGGACGCCGCGGCGCTCGCGGACGAGCGCCAGGCGGTGCGGCAGCGGCTCGAAGTCGTCGATCGCCGCCTGTACGCCGGCCGCCGACGCGCCGGCGAGCCGCGCGACGACGGCCGCGGCCATGACGTTCTCCACGTTGTGCGCGCCCACGAGCCGCGTGCGTCCGAGCGCGTACCGCTCGTCGGGGGCGTCGGGCAGCCGGAGGGCGACGAAGCCCTCGCCCGCGAAGGCCCCGCACGCGACGGGCGCCGCACCGAACGACACGACGCGCGCCCGGAGCCCGCCCGCGACGCGCCACGCCTCGGGGTCGTCGCGGTTCACGACCGCGAAGTCACCGTGCTCCTGCGCCGCGAAGAGGCGCGCCTTCGCCGCGGCGTACTCCGCGAACGTGCCGTGGCGGTCCAGGTGGTTCGGCGTCAGATTCAGCAGGCACGCGACTGCCGGCCGCACGCGCGCCACCCACTCGAGCTGGAAGCTCGACACCTCCGCGACGGCGACGTCGAACTCGCCGTCCACCGCGGCGACGAGCGGCGTCCCGAGGTTCCCGCCGACGAACACCCGCCGTCCGCTCCGCGCGAGTGCGAGCCCCACGAGGCTCGTCGTCGTGCTCTTGCCGTTCGTCCCGGTGACCGCGACGAGCGGACACCGGAGCAGGCGCGCCGCGAGCTCGATCTCGCTCCAGACCGGGATTCCGCGCCGGACCGCGGCCCCGAGCAGGGCCGCGTCGCGGGGGACGCCGGGGCTCGGGACGACGAGGTCGACGCCGGCGAGGAGCTCCGGCGCATCGGCGCCGAGGCGCAGCTCGACGCCCGGAGGAACGGCCGCGGCGTCGAGCGCGAGCGCCGCGGCGGGACGCGCGTCGGCGGCGCGCACCCGGACGCCGCGACGGGCGAGCGCCGCGGCGACCGCGCGGCCGGTCCGCTGGAAGCCCAGCACGAGCGCGTGGCGCGGGAGATCCATCAGCGGAGCTTCAGCGTGGAGAGCGCGAGGAGCGCACACACGATCGACACGATCCAGAAGCGGACGATGATCTGCGGCTCCGGCCAGCCGAGGAGCTCGAAGTGATGATGGATGGGTGCCATCCGGAAGATGCGCTTGCGGCGCAGGCGGAAGGAGATGACCTGCCCGATCACCGAGAGCGCCTCGATGACGAACACGCCGCCGACGACGACGAGCACGATCTCCTGTCGGGTGATGAGCGCGACGATCCCGATCGCCGCGCCGAGCGCGAGCGACCCGACGTCCCCCATGAACATCTGCGCCGGGTAGGCGTTGAACCAGAGGAAGCCGAGCCCCGCCGCGGTGAGCGCGCCGCAGAAGACGGCCAGCTCGCCGGCCCCCGGCACGTACGGGATCTGGAGGTACTCGGCGATCCGCGCGTGGCCCGCGGTGTACGCGAAGACGGCGTACGTCGCGCCCGCGATCATGATCGGGCCGATCGCGAGGCCGTCGAGCCCGTCCGTCAAGTTCACCGCGTTCGCCGTCCCGACCAGCACGAAGGCCGCGAACGGGATGTACCAGGGGCCCAGGTCCGGGCGGACGTCCTTCAGGAAGGGCATGGTGAGGTGCCCGCCGTGCTCCGACCAGAGATAGAGCGCCGACGCGGCGGCGCCGGCGATCGCGAACTCCCCCGCGAGGCGGAGCCGTCCCGGGAGACCCTTCGAGTTCCGGCGGCGCACCTTCGCCCAGTCGTCGAGGAAGCCGATGAGACCGTGCCCGAGCGTCACCAGGCACGCGAGCCAGACGTACCAGTTCGCGAGGTCGGCGAGGAGGAGCGTGGCGAGGAGCAGCGCGAAGAGGATGAGCGTCCCGCCCATCGTCGGCGTCCCCGCCTTGACGGCGTGCGCGGCGGGGCCGTCGGAGCGGATCGACTGCCCGATCTGGAGGGCCGTCAAGCGCCGGATGAGCGCCGGGCCGAGCAGCAGCGAGAGCGCGAGCGCCGTGATCCCGGCGACGAGCGTCCGAAAGGTGATGTACTTGAAGACGTTGAGCGGCGCGTAGGTCGTGTGGAGGGGATAGAGGAGGAGGTAGAGCATCACGGCGTCAGCTCTCCGCCGCGAGCTGGCGGACCACCTCCTCCATGGCGGCGCCGCGGGAGCCTTTCACGAGGAGGAGGTCGCCCGGCCGGAGATCCGCCCGGACGCGCGCCGCGAGATCGGTGCGGGTCGACGCGACCACGATGCGCGCCGGCGGCATGCCGCGCTCTTCCGCGCCCGCGCGCACCTCGCCGGCGAGCGGGCCGATCAGGAAGAGCGCGTCGAGCGCCGCTTCCGCCGCCACGGCACCCAGCTCCCGGTGGGCACGGACCGCCTCGTCGCCGAGCTCGCGCATCTCGCCGAGCGCCGCGATCCGCCGCCGCCCCCGGCTCGCCGCGAGCGTCCGGAGCGCCGCGGCCATCGACGCCGGGTTCGCGTTGTAGGCGTCGTTCAGGACGGTGACGCCCGAGCGGAGCTGCACCACCTCCATCCGCATGCCGGGCGGCTGGAAGCGCTCGAGCCCGTCCTTCACCGCCTCGAGCGGGATGCCGACGGCCCAGGCGGTCGCCGCGGCGGCGAGCGCGTTGTGCACGTTGTGCCGGCCCGGGATCGCGAGCCGCACCCCGATCGCGCGGCCGTCGACGACGAGGCGGAACTCCGTCCCGTCGAGGCCCTGGTCGGTGATGTCGGCCGCCCCGACCGCGGGACGGCCCGCGGTCCCGAAGGACAGCTTGCGGCCGGGGAAGACCGCGGCCGCGGTCGTGACGCGCGGGTCGTCGGCGTTGAAGACGGCCGTCGCGGACGGCTTCAGCCGCCGGTAGAGCTCCGTGTTCGCCTCCGCCACGCCGTGCATCGACTTCAGGCCCTCGAGATGCTCGGGCGCCATGCAGGTGATGACGCCGACGTCGGGCTCCGCGATCTCGGCGAGCCGCCAGATCTCGCCCGGCCCGTTCATGCCGAGCTCGAGGACGACCATGCGGTTCGCCGGCGCCACCCGGAGCAGCGTCATCGGGAGGCCGACCAGGTTGTTCTGGCTCCCGATCGTGTGGAGCATGTGCTCGCGCCCGAGCGCGGATTCGACGATCGCCGCCAGCATCTCCTTCGTCGTCGTCTTGCCGTTGCTGCCCGTCACGGCGAGCACCTGCGGCCGCAGGCGCCGCCGGTGGAACGCCGCCAGGTCGCCGAGGGCGGCGAGCGTGTCGCGCACGACGATCGTCCCGCACGACGGGAGCGCGTCGAGGGCGTGCCGCTCGACCACGACCGCACCCGCGCCGCGGGCCGCCGCTTCCGGGACGAACGCATGCCCGTCGTGGCGGTCGCCCCGGATGGCGACGAACAGCTCGCCCGCCGCGAGCCGCCGGCTGTCGGTCGTCACGCCGGCGAAGCGGGTCGTGTGGCCGAGCCCGGCGATCTCGCCGCCCGTCGCCTCGAGGACCTCCGCGAGCGTGAACTCGGCCCGGGCGGCGGGCGTCGCGGGTCCGCTCATGCGCGCGCTCCGAGCGCGCGCCGCACCTCCTCGCGGTCGTCCAGGTGACGCTTCTCGGTCCCGACGATCTGGTAGTCCTCGTGTCCCTTGCCGGCGACCAGCACGAGGTCGCCCGGGCGCGCGAGCCCGACGGCGCGCGCGATCGCGGCGCGCCGATCCGGCTCGACGACGTAGCCGCGGACGCCCGGCCCCGCACCGTCGAGCTCGGGCATCCCCGCCCGTCGGACGCCGGCCTCGATCTCCGCGATGATCCGCGCCGGGTCCTCCGTGCGCGGGTTGTCGGAGGTGACGACGACGGCGTCGGCGAGCCGCGCCGCGGCCTCGCCCATGAGCGGCCGCTTGCCGCGGTCGCGATCGCCGCCGCAGCCGAACACGACGACGAGCGCGCCCGCCGCGAGGGGCCGAAGGACCTCGAGGCAGCGGCCGAGCGCGTCGGGCGTGTGCGCGTAGTCGACGAAGACCGAGAAGCCCGGACCCTCGATCCGCTCGAGCCGCCCGGGCGGCGGCACCGCGGCGGCGAGGCCGGCGGCGATCGCCTCCGGCGGGACGCCGAGCGCGACCGCCGTCGCCGCCGCGCCGAGCACGTTCTCGACGTTCGGGCGGCCGACGAGGCGCGTCGTGAAGGCGAGCCGCCGGCCGGCCAAGTCGAGCACGCCCCGCGTCCCGGCGAGCGTCGTCTCGATGGCGAGCGGCCGGACGGTGGCGTGAGCGCCCGTGCCGACGGTGACGACGCGCGTCGGGACTTCGCGCGCCAGGCGCGCGCCCGCCGCGTCGTCGACGTTCACGACCGCCACCGGGCCGCGCTTCGGGCTCGTCGCGAGGTGGTCGAGGAAGAGGCGGGCCTTCGCCGCCCAGTAGTCGTCGAGCGAGGCGTGGAAGTCGAGATGGTCGCGGGTCAGGTTCG
>DASRHG010000047.1:0-17170 GCA_035650655.1 Binatia bacterium
GAACGCGATGGGCTACCGCCACCCGCTCCTCCTCGACGGCTGCACCGGATGCGAGCTCTGCTGGAAGATCTGTCCCGACTTCTGCTTCGAGGTCTACCGCGGCGCGGGCGCCGCCGAGGTGCGGCCGTGAGCCGCGTCCTCATGGAGGGGAGCCACGCGATCGCGGAGGCGGCCGTCCAGGCGGGCTGCCGCTTCTACGCCGGCTATCCGATCACCCCGTCCACCGAGATCCTGGAGTACATGGCGCATCGCCTCCCGCAGGTGGGGGGTGTGTGCATGAACGCCGAGAGCGAGCTCGAGGCCGTCAACATGGTGTGGGGCGCGGCCGCCTGCGGCGTGCGGTCGATGATCGCCTCGACGGGGCAGGGGATCAGCCTCATGCAGGAGAGCCTCGCCGAGCTCGCGAACGCGGAGATTCCGTGCGTCGTCGTCAACATGATGCGCGGGCAGGGCGACTACTTCCAGGCGACGCGCGGCGGCGGCCACGGCGACTACCGCCACATCGTGCTCGCGCCGCACACGGTGCAGGAGGCGGCCGAGCTGGTCGCGCTCGGGTTCTACCTGAGCGACAAGTGGCGCACGCCGGTCGACGTGCTCGGCGACTTCGTCCTCGGCCACACGGCGGAGGCGGTCGAGTTCCACGCCCGCGACGAGCGCGATCTCCCGCCGAAGACGTGGGCCGCGACGGGCGCGGCGGGCCGGCGCGCGCAGAACGTGACGCCGCTCGGGGCGCCCGAGAAGCTCGGGCTCGACCCCGGCGGCCACTACGCGCGGATCGCGGCGAAATATCCCGCGATCGCCGCCGCGGAGAAGCGCTGCGAGACGGGCGCCGCCGACGACGCGGAGGTGGTCGTGGTGGCGTTCGGCTCCCCGGCCCGCGTCGTCAAGTGGGCGGTCGGGGCCTGCCGGGCGCGCGGGATGAAGGTCGGGTGGGTGCGCCCGGTGACGCTCTGGCCGTTCCCCGACGAGACGCTCGCCGCGCTCGCCGGGCGGCTCCGCGCCATCGCCGTGTTCGAGCAGAACGCGGGGCAGATGATCGACGACGTTCGCCTCGCCGTCGCGGGGCGCGTCCCCGTCGTGGCGATCGGCGGGATCAGCCACGACCACTCGGGGTTCGGCGTCGGTCCGGCGCTCGAGCCGGGGCACGTCGTCGCGCGCATCACGGCCGTCTGGGAGGGGAGGGTCGCGGCGTGAGCGGCGAGCCGCTCGAGAAGGTCGCGGGCAGGCCCGCGCTCCTCCTCTCCACGGCGCACTCGCTCTGCCCCGGCTGCGGCGAGCCGCTCGCGCTCCGCACGATCCTCGAGATCGTCGCCGAGCTCGGGCTCCGCGACCGCACGATTCTGGTCTGCGGGATCGGCTGCTACACCGCCTTTCCGGGGATCGTCGACCTCGACGTCGTGCAGGCGCTCCACGGCCGCGCCCCGTCCGTCGCGACCGGCGTGAAGCGGGTCCTCCCCGACCGCTTCGTCTTCACCCTCCAGGGCGACGGCGACATGGTCTCCGAAGGGCTCCAGGAGGTCGTCCACACGGCGGCGCGGGGAGAGCAGCTCACGGCCGTCATGCTGAACAACGGCGTCTTCGGCGAGACGGGCGGGCACATGACGGCGACGACCGTCCTCGGACAGCGGACGAAGACGACGATGGAGGAGGGCCGCGTCGCGGAGCGGCACGGATGGCCGATCAAGCTCGCGGACCTCCTCGCGCGCCTCGACGGGGTCGCCTACGTCGCGCGCGGCGCCATGCACTCGCCGTCGGCGATCGCGTGGACGAAGCGGATCCTGACCGAAGCCGTCCAGACCCAGCTCGCGGGCCGGGGATTCTCCTTCGTGGAGATCCTGACCATGTGCCCGACGGACTGGTTCGTCGCGCCGAACGAAACTTCCACGTGGGTCGAGCGGAACTTCCTGGGTACGTACCCGCTCCAGGTGCTGAAGAGCCCGGGAAGAGTGCCCTCGTGAGCGCGATCGGCCTGCGCACGCTCGCGCTCGCCGCCGTCCGCCCCGCCGCGGCCCTCTATCACATCGCCGTGATCGACGAGGTCGCGACCAGCGTCGGCGGCGACACGGAGCAGCAGTTCGTCGAGATCCGCCAGACGTGAACCCGGCGCAGTACACCGACTGCGTCGCGTACGGCGCGTTCACCGGATCGAGCTCCCCGTCCGGCCCTCGACGGGACGACGGCGGGGTCGAAGGTGACGTTCTCGCCGCCGCTCACCGCGTTCCGGTGCACGGAACCGATCCATCTCCTCGTCCCGTCGAAGAACCAGAAGTCCGGCGCGCGCGTGTTCGACACTCGATCAAGGCCGGCAGCGTCGACACGGACGAGCTCGAGATCTCCTGCGCGCCCTGACCGGCGGGCGCGATCCGCAATACCCCGCCGATGACGCGACCCGTCGGGCGCGGAGGGGATGTCGCGCGCGGGCGCGACGCTCCACGATGCGCCCATGCACACGCGGCGCTCGGTCGCTCCCCTCGTCGTCGGCCTCGCACTCGCCGGTCTGCTCGCCGCGCCGACTGGCGTTCGGGCCGTCTGCGGAGACAATCAGATCGACGGCGGGGAGGAATGCGACGGGGCGAATCTGGGGGGGAAGACGTGTGCGGATGCGACCTCCGGCTTCGTCCAGAGCGGGACGCTCTCCTGCAAGCCCGACTGCACGCTCGACGCGACCGACTGCCGGCGGGCGTTCCTCGAGGGGCTCGCGCCGTCGATCGCGGGTCCGAAGAAGAACCGCTGCCAGCTCGAGTGGGGGACGAGCGGCGGGACGCGGGACAAGCGCAAGGCCTTCCGCCGGACCTGCAGCGACGGCGACGACACCTGCGACCAGGACCGCGCCTTCAACAACGAGTGCCAGTTCGGCATCCAGCTCTGCATGAACGTCCCCGACCCGCGGCTCCCGGCGTGCCAGCCCGCGAAGATCGTCCGCTTCGAGCTGCTCCGGGCCACCATGCCGGGCTCGACGCGCGACGCGCTCGTCCAGGCGGTGCTCCGGGCGGCGACGAACGCGTCCGTCGACAAGGCGCACGCGAGCGGCAACGGCATCGACTACGCGCCGCCGGTCACGGACTTCAGCTGCGGCGCCGCGACCATCCGGATCCCGCTCCGCGGCAAGCCGGGCCATGCGAAGCCGGGCATCGCGACGATCCGCGCTCGCACGAGCGACAACAGCGGCAAGGTCCGCTCCATCGGCACCCTCCAGCTCGTCTGCAATCCCTGATCGCGGCGCTCGCCGTCGCGGCGCTCGCCATCGCGACGCCCGCCGTGGCCGTCAACCACCTGATCGCGATCGACGAGGTGCTCGGGAGCTTCGGGGGCGACGACGGGGTGCAGTTCGTCGAGCTGCGGATGCTCGCCCCGGGGCAGCGCTCGCTCGCCGAGGCGGGCGGGACGGAGCTCGTGTTCGACGACGCGACGGCGAGCCCGGGCGGCCGGCGCGTCTTCCGCTTCGGGTTCCCGGACCCGAACACCGCCGTCGAGGGCTCGCGCGTCCTGGTCGCGACCGCGCGCCTCGCGGCCGTCGCCGGGGTCCAGCCGGACTACGTCCTGCCCGAGGGCTTCCTCGCCCCCCGTGCGGGCCGCGTGTGCTACGTCGTCAACCCGCCGCGTCCCGAGTGCCTCGCGGAGTGGCGCGTGACGAACGCGAGCGGCCGGCCCGGCGGCGACGGCCGGGCGCGCGTGCGCCAGCGCTGCAAGGACGGCGACCCCGGCTGCGACGCCGACGACGTCGTCGGCACGTGCACCTTCACGCTCGCCGTCTGCCTCGGCCGCGACGACGCGCGCCTCGCGCGCGGCTCGCGGCGCTGCCGCCGTCCTTCGATCGCGGCGTGGGCGCTCCTCCGGCCGCCGCTCGCCGGGCCCGAGGCGGCGATCGCGACGGCGCTCGTCGACGCCGTCGCGGCGCTCGGCACGCCGACCGTCGCGGGCGGGACCGCCGCGTGGGCGCCGGCGCTCGACGCGACGGAGCGCTGCACGGCGCCGATCGCCGTCGTCGTCCCCGCGGCGCGCGGGGCGGCCGGCACGCGCGTCCTCCGCACGCGGACGGTCGGCGCGCGGCCGAAGCTCCGCGACGTCGACACGCTCCGCCTCGTGTGCAATCCGTAGCCGATGGCGGCGCATGACCTCCCGGGCCGCGGAACGACGGCGAATCCGCCCAACCGGTTCGAGCAGCTTCACGTCGAGCTGGATCCGGATCCCGACGGGTTTGCGGGAGAAGCGGGCGCGCCCGGCCAGCCGACGCTCCTCTACCGCGACGCGAGCAAGACGATCCTCGCGGAGAACGACAGCCCGGACGTCGGGTTCCGCTTCAGCCTGAATCCCTACCGCGGCTGCGAGCACGGCTGCGTCTACTGCCTGGGCCCCGACACGCCGGTTCTTCACGCCGACATGACCTGGCGGCCGATCGGCGAGGTCCAGGTGGGCGACGTCCTCGTCGGGTTCGACGAGCAGCCGGCGCCCGGAACCACGCGGACGCTCCGGCCGGCCCTCGTCGAGGCCGTGTGGTGGTCGCGCAGGCCGAGCGTGCGTTTGGTGACGGACGAGACGAGCGTGACGACGACCCCCGGGCATCGATGGCTGCCATGGGGGGACTCTCGATGGTCGCGGACGGCCCGGCTCGCACCGGGCCGGCGGCTGCGGCGGATTCCGATGGTCGCGGCAGACCCGGATGACGACGACTATCGGCTCGGCTACTTCGCGGGCCTCGCGCTCGGCGACGGGACGTTCCGGTGGCAGCCCGGTCGGCGGAGCGACAGGCGCGGCCGTCCCGCCGCGGACTGGCGGGTGGCGCTCGTCGACGAAGCGCCGCTCCTCCGCCTCGTCGACTTCCTCGCGAGCGCCGGCGTCGAGGCGCACGTCCGCGCGTTGGCGGCGGAAGCCGCCGCTCGGAAGGCGCTGCTCACGGTGGCGATCCGCTCGCTCGCCCGCCTCGCCGTGATCCACGGCCTCCTCACCGCCGAGCGGGACACGCGAAGCTATCGCCGCGGCTTCGTTGCCGGATTCTTCGACGCCGACGGCTCGAACGCCGGCTCCCGCCGCGTCTTTCGAGTGGATCGTTCCGCCCTCGAGCGCGTCCGCTCCCACGCAGCGGCGCTCGGGTTCGCTTTCGATCTCGAGTCGCCGCGCGACGGAACGGCGGGCACGCTGCGGTTGCGCGGTCGGGTCACCGAGCGGATTCGATTCTTCTCGGTGTGCCGGCCGGCGATCGCGCGCACGATGCAGGCGGTGGTCGGCCACGAGATGCACGCCGACCCGGCACCGGTACGCGCCGTCGAGCCGGGATCGGTCGCCGACGTCGTCGACATCCAGACGTCGACGGGCACGTTCTTCGCCGCGGGTCTCGCAACGCACAACTGCTACGCGCGGCCGTCGCACGAGTACCTCGGGTGGAGCGCGGGCCTCGACTTCGAACGGCGGCTGCTCGTGAAGGAGGATGCGCCCGTGCTGCTCCGGCGCGCGCTCGCGTCGCCGCGGTGGGAGCCCCAGGTCGTGGCGCTCTCCGGCAACACGGACGCGTGGCAGCCCGTCGAGCGGAAGCTCGAGATCACGCGGCGGTGCCTCGAGGTCTTCTCCGAGTTCCGGAATCCCGTCGGCGCGATCACGAAGTCGGCGCTGGTCGCGCGCGATGCAGACCTCTTCGGCGCGCTCGCGCGCCACGGCGCCGCGCACGTCCTCGTGTCGGTGACGACGCTCGACGCGGGCCTCGCGCGCCGGATGGAGCCGCGCGCGGCCCGTCCCGAGCGCCGGCTCGACGCGATCCGCGCGCTCGCGGCCGCGGGGGTCCCCGTCGGCGTGATGATCGGCCCCGTGATCCCGGGGCTCACCGACGCGGAGATCCCGCGCATCCTCGAGGCGGCGGCCCGGGCGGGGGCGACGAGCGCCAGCTGGGTCCTCCTCCGCCTGCCGCCCCCCGTCGACGCCCTCTTCGCGGACTGGCTCGAGCGCCACTACCCGGAGCGGAAGGCGCGCGTGCTGAACCACGTTCGGGCCGTACGCGCCGGACGCCTCTCCGACTCGACCTTCGGGCGCCGCCAGCGCGGGCAGGGAGAGTACGCGAAGCAGATCGCCGCGCTCTTCGCGGCGGCGTCGCGGAAGTACGGCCTCGACCGGCCGCCCCCGGGGCTCAGCGCCGCCGCCTTCCGGCGGCCCCCGCAGCCCGGCGACCAGCTGACGCTCCTCTGAGCGGCGCCCGCAGTCGGCCGGCTGCGGCGGGTGCAGTCGGCGCCATGCGCGGCGGCGGCTCGAGACCCGCTCGTCCTCGGGGCATGCGTTCGCCTACAATCCGGCACGGTCCTTGCCTGGAGGGAGCGAGCCGAGCGCATGGCCTTCGTCGGGTTCGTCGTCGCGATCTACCTCTTCTGGCATTTCCGGCGGCATCTCCGGACGGCCGTCAAGAACGCGGGCCGTCCCGAGGCGCGCGAGGATCGCCACGGGTGCGGCGGCGTCAGCTGGCGCGAGACCTGGCAGCGCGAGTGGGCGGAGAAGTTCCAGAAGCAGGCCGCGGGCCGGCACTGGCACCGACACGCCGAGCGCTGGCGCCGGAACGCGGAGCGCGAGGCGCAGCGCTGGCAGCGGCGCGCGGCCCGCGAGGCGCGGCGGTGGGGCATCGACGTCGACCCGAAGGACTGGCCGTGGGCCTGCTGGGGCACGCCCGGCCGCCGCGAGGCCGCCGCGGCGCCCGCGCCGGCCGAGGCGCCGCCGACGAGCGAGGACGAGGTGCTCCGGCGCGCGCGCCGGCGCGCCGCCGCCGAGGCGGGCTTCTACGCGCACCTGATGGCGTACCTCGGCACGATCGCGCTCCTCGCCCTGATCAACCTCTTCACCACCTGGTATCCGTGGTTCCTCTGGCCGGCGCTCGGCTGGGGCTTCGGCCTCTTCTCCCACTACATGGCCGTCTTCGGGCGGCGGATGATCAAGGAGCGGTACTTCGACCCCGCGGTCGAGCGCGAGGTCCGGCGCGAGAAGGCCGACATGACGGCGGAGAAGCAGGCGAGCATCGACGAGCTGTCGTCGACGCTCGCGCACGAGATCCGCAACCCGATCGCGGCCGCGAAGAGCCTCGTCCAGCAGATGGGCGAGGATCCGCAGTCGATCGAGAACGTCGAGTACGCGAAGGTCGCGATCGAGGAGCTCGACCGCGTCGAGCGGAGCATCTCGCATCTCCTCCGCTACGCGAAGGAGGAGGACTACACGTTCGCGCCGGTGAACGTGGCGCACGTGGTCGACGCCGCGCTCACGGAGCTGCGCGCGAAGCTCGACGCGGCGAAGGTGTCGGTGGCGCGGAACTACATCGCCGGGCCGACGATCGTCGCCGACCGCGAGAAGCTCCGCCGCGTGTTCGCGAACATCCTCGACAACGCGATCGACGCCTTCGCCGGCCGCGACGGCGAGCACCGGATCGACGTCTTCGTCGAGAACGGCAAGGGCGGCGCGACGGTCCGCATCCGGGACAACGGGTGCGGCATCCCGGCCGACAGGATCGACCGCATCTTCAACCCGTTCTTCACGACGAAGGAGAAGGGGACCGGCCTCGGCATGGCGATCTGCAAGAAGATCGTCGAGGCGCACGAAGGCACGATCGACGTGGTGAGCGAGGCGGGACGCGGCGCGGAGTTCGTCGTCTCGCTGCCCACCCCGAGCTGAGGAGCGGACACCATGCAGGGACGCGTGCTCATCGTCGACGACGAGAAGGCGATGGTCCTCGCCTTGAAGGGGCTCTTCACGAAGGAGGGCTACCACGTCGAGACGGCGCGGAGCGGCGAGGAGGCCGTCCGGCTCCTCGAGGCGGGGAGCTTCCACGTCGTCGTCACCGACCTCAGCATGGACGGCCTCTCCGGCATGCAGGTCCTCGAGCGGGCGCGGGCGCTCGACCCCGACGTCGCCGTCGTCATGATCACCGCGCACGGCTCCGAGAAGCTCGCCGTCCAGGCGATGAAGCTCGGCGCCGCGGACTATCTCCCCAAGCCCTTCGACAACGACGAGTTGCGCGTCGTCGTCCGGCGGAACGTCGAGAACGTCCTCCTCCGCCGCGACCACCGCGCGCTCCTCGAGCAGGTCCGCGACCGCTTCGGCTTCGAGCACATCGTGGGCGCGAGCCCGGCGATGCGCCGCGTGTTCGACACGATCGACAAGGTCGCCGCGACGGACGTGACGGTCCTCGTCCGGGGCGAGAGCGGCACGGGCAAGGAGCTGGTCGCGAACGCGCTGCACTACCGGAGCCCGCGGCGGGCGCGCGCGATGGTGAAGATGAACTGCGCGGCGCTCAGCCGCGAGCTCGTCGAGTCGGAGCTCTTCGGGCACGAGAAGGGCGCGTTCACCGGCGCGACGGCCCGGCGCGAGGGCAAGTTCGAGGCGGCCGACGGCGGGACGCTCCTCCTCGACGAGGTCGGCGACATGCCGCTCGAGACGCAGGCGAAGCTCCTCCGCGCGATCCAGGAGAAGGAGCTCGAGCGCGTCGGCGGGAACACGCCGATCCGGGTCGACGTCCGGCTGATCGCGGCGACGAACCAGGATCTCGAGAAGGCCGTCGCCGCCGGACGGTTCCGCGAGGACCTCTACTACCGCCTGCGCGTCGTCGAGCTCGTGATCCCGCCGCTCGCCGAGCGCCGCGACGACGTCCCGCTCCTCATCGACCACTTCCTGAAGGAGGCCGCCGCGCGCTTCGGGCGCGCGCCGAAGCCGCTCACCGCCGAGGCGCTCCGCGCGTGCACGACGCGCGAGTGGAAGGGCAACGTGCGCGAGCTGCGCTCCGCCGTCGAGCGGGCGCTCCTGCTGGCGCCCGGCGACGAGATCACGGCGGAGGACCTGGGCGTGCGGCCGCCGGCGCGCGCCGAGGGCGCGCCGGCCCCGGGCGCCGAGGCCGCGGGCGGGGCGTCCTTCCGGGAGGCGAAGGAGCGCGTCGTCGCGGCGTTCGAGCGCGACTTCCTGCTCCAGGCGCTCCGGCGGAACGGCGGCAACATCAGCAAGGCCGCCGAGGACGTCGGCATGTACCGGCAGAACTTCCAGCAGAAGATGCGCGAGCTCGGACTCACCGTCGAGGACGTCGAGAAGCACTGAAGGAGGGCTTCGGCATGGCACTCTTCGCACGACTGGGGAATCTGCTCCGCGGCACGCTCGGCCAGTGGCTGCGCCGCCGCGAGCACCGCAACCCGGGCGCCGTCTACGAGGCGGCGATCCAGACCCGCCTCGCGCAGTACGAGAAGCTCCGCGCGGCGGCGGCCGGCGTCATCTACGTCCGGACGAAGCTCGGGCGGGAGCTCGAAGCGAAGACGGCGGCCCTCGCCCGCCTGCGCCCGGAGCTCGACCTCGCCGTCGAGCGGGACGACGACGCGGTCGCGCTCGCCCTCATCGAGCGGCGGAAGGCGCTCGCCGCGGACGTCGACCGGCTCCGGACGGAGCTCGCCGAGCTCGCGACGGAGGCCGAGGCTGCGAAGCGGAACCTGGTCGCGTTCCACGGCGAGATCGCGCGGCTCCGGGACGAGAAGGCCCGGATGCTCGCCCGGCTCGCGCACGCGAAGGTCCGGCTCCGGCTGCACGAGACGCTCTCCGGCGTCTCGGCCGACGCCGACGTGCAGGCACTCGACTCGGTCCGCGATCACGTGAACGCGCTCCTCGCCGAGGTCGAGCTGGCCCGCGAGCTGGGCGACCAGGAGCTCGAACGCCGCCTCGGCGCCGTCCGCGACGCGGAGGCCGCCGCCGCGGCGCGCGCCGAGCTCGAGGAGTTGAAGCGCGCGCGGCGCGAGCGGACGCACGCCGAGGCGGCGACCGCGTGACCGGGTAGCGGGTCGGTCTGCAGCTCGTACCGCATCGTGCGGGAGCACGGGGGAGTCCCCGCGGAGACGACGAGGTGCACCACCACGTCTTGCGATGCGGCATGGGTGTCGTGTTGGTGGTGCGCTCGCCTCCGCGAGGACTTCCCCGTCTCCCGGGTCGGTGTCGTCGCGCAAACTGACCCACGACCCGTGACCGCCCGCGGTTGACTCGGCCCGCCGGGCGGCCGATGGTGCCGTCCATGGCGGACTTGACGCTGATCGAGCTCTACATCTCGCCGTGGTCCGAGCGCCTGCGCTGGGTGCTCGACCTGAAGGGCGTCCCGTACGCGCGCCGCGAGTACGTCCCGCTCGCCGGCGAGGCGGAGCTCGAGCGGACGACCGGGCTCCGCACGGCGCCCGTCCTCCTCGCCGACGGCGAGGTCGTCGGGGACTCGAACGTGGCCGTCGACTGGCTCGAGACCCGCTACCCCGAGCCGCGGCTCGTCCCCGCGGAGCCCCCGGCGCGCGCCGCGGTCCGCGCCTTCGAGCTCGCCGCGACCGAGACGATGGCGCCGGCCGCGCGCCTGGTCGCGATCGGCCGCTGGCGCGCCGCGAACGTGCAGCCGCTCGCCGACCACTTCGCCGCCAAGTATCGCTGGTCGCCGGCCGCCGAGGCGGAGGCGACGCGCCTGCTCACGACGTTCCTCGCCGACCTGGCGCTCGCGGCGGCAGGGCGGCCCTATCTCGTCGGGGACGGGCTCACACGCGCCGACCTGACCGTCGCCGCGATGCTGGCGGCGCCGCTCGGCCTGCCGCCCGACGAGCTCTTCGCCGCCGACGAGTCGCTCCGCCGGATCCTCGGGCTCCCCGTCGCGAAGTCCGCGGCGATGGCGCCGCTCCGCGCCTGGCGCGACGAGCTGTATCGCCGCCATCGCGGCCGCCGCGTCACGCCGGCCGCCTGAGCCCCGTGGCCCGGTTCTCGGCGAGCGAGCGCCACGTGCTCGCGCTCACCGGCGTCGCGCACGCGGCGACGCACTTCGCGGAGCTCGTCTACCCGACGCTCGCCGTCGTCCTCGCGCGCGACACGGGGATCCCGCTCGAGCACGTCCTCGGCTGGAGCTTCGCGGGCTATCTCCTCTTCGGGCTCGGCGCCCTGCCGGCGGGCTACCTGGCCGACCGGCTCGGCGAGCGCCGCCTCGTCCTCGGCGGCCTCGTCGGCATGGGGCTCGCGGCGGGCGCCGCGGGCGCGAGCCGCCCCGGCGCCCCCCTCGCCGCGGCCCTCGCCGTCCTCGGGCTCGCCGCGAGCGTCTACCACCCCGCGGGCATGGCGCTCATCTCGCGCGCCGTGCGGGCGCGCGGGCGCGCGCTCGGCGTGAACGGGATCTTCGGCAGCCTCGGGATCGCGGGGACGCCCGTCGTCACCGCCGTGGTCGCCCAGCGCTTCGGCTGGCAGGCGACGTTCCTCGGGAGCGGCGTCGTCCTCCTCGCGTTCGCGGCCGTCCTCGCGCGGCTTCCGATCGCGGCGCGGAGCGCGCCGGCGGCCGCGGCGCGGGCGCCGGCGATCCGCACGACGACCGCCGCCGCCGCGGCGCTCAACCTCGCGGCCGTGTTCTCCGGCATCGTGTACCGCGCCGGCACGATCGCGCAGCCGGCGTACTTCGCGGAGCGCGTCGCCGTCGTCGGCTTCGGCGCGGCGACGACCCTCGCCTATCTCATGGGGGTCCTCGGACAGTGGGTCGGCGGCCTGGTCGCCGATCATCGGGACCTGCGCTGGTCGTACTTCGCGTTCCACCTCGCGACCGTGCCCGCGCTCCTCGTCATGAGCCGGACGCACGGCGCGACGCTCCTCGTCGCGGCCGCGGTCTTCACGTTCGCCGGGCTCGGCATGCAGCCGATCGAGAACAGCCTCTTCGCGCACTTCACGCCCGCGCGGTGGCGGTCGACGGGCTTCGGCGTCAAGTTCGTGCTGAGCTCCGGCGTCGGGTCGCTCGGCGTGTGGCTCGTCCGCGCGGTGCGCGAGGCGTGGGGCATGGCCGCCGTGTTCCAGGTGCTCGCGGTCGTCGTCGGGCTGCTCCTCGCGACGATCCTGGTGCTCGTCGCGCTCACGGGCGAGCGGGAGCGCGAGCCGGCCGGCGCGCTCGGCGAGGCGCCGTTCGCCTGACCCCGGGAGCCGGCCCGTTGTCGCGCGGGCACCGGGCGTCGTAGAAGCGCGCCATGCGGGTCGAACCCTTCCGGATCGCCGTCCCCGACGCCGTCCTCGCCGACCTCCGCGAGCGGCTCGCGCGCACGCGCTTCCCCGACGAGATCCCCGGCGCCGGCTGGACCCAGGGGACCGACCTCGCGTACCTCCGCGAGCTCGTCGCGTACTGGCGCGAGCGCTACGACTGGCGGCGCGCGGAGGCGGCGCTCAACGCGGTCCCGCAGTTCCGCGCGCATGTCGGCGGCCTCGGCATCCACTTCCTCCACGTGCGCGGCCGGGGGCCCAAGCCGTTCCCGCTCGTCGTGACGCACGGCTGGCCCGGCTCGGTCGCCGAGTTCGTGAAGGTGATCGGCCCGCTCACCGATCCGGCGGCGCACGGCGGCGACCCGGCCGACGCGTTCGACGTCGTCTGCCCGTCGATGCCGGGCTACGGGTTCTCCGACCGCGCGACCGCGCTCGGCATGGACGCGGAGCGGATCGCCGCCCTCTGGGCCGAGCTGATGGCCGGCCTCGGCTACCCCCGCTTCGGCGCGCAGGGCGGCGACTGGGGCGCGATGGTGAGCACGTACCTCGGCGCGAACCACGCGGACGCGTGCGCCGGCATCCACCTGAACATGGTGATCGCCTTCCCGCCCGACCCCGCGAACCCCGCCGACGGGCTCACGCAGGAGGAGGTCGTCGACCTGATGGGCGCGCGGCAGTTCCTCGAGGAGGAGACGGGCTACCAGCGCATCCAGGGCACGAAGCCGCAGACGCTCGGCTACGGGCTCAACGACTCGCCCGCCGGCCTGGCGGCGTGGATCGTCGAGAAGTTCCGCACCTGGAGCGACTGCGACGGCAACGTCGAGCGCCGCTTCACGAAGGACGAGCTCCTGACGAACGTGATGCTCTACTGGGTGACCGACTCGATCACCTCGTCGTGCCGGCTCTACTGGGAGATGGTGCACGCGGACAAGTTCCCGCCGACCGACTTCCGCGTGCGCGTGCCGACCGCGTGCGCGATCTTCCCGAAGGAGATCATCAAGCCGCCGCGGAGATGGGTCGAGCGGCTCTACGACGTCCGCCGCTGGACGCGGTTCCCGGCGGGCGGGCACTTCGCGGCGATGGAAGAGCCCGCGGCGCTGGTCGAGGACGTGCGCGCCTTCTTCCGCACGGTGCGCTGATGGCCCGCGCGCCGGTCCTCGCCGTCGCCGTCCTCGCGCTCGCGGCCGCGGCGCGCGCGGCGACGATCCGCGTCCGTCCCGGCGAGTCGATCCAAGCGGCCGTCGACGCGGCGCCGCCGGGCGCCCGGATCCTCGTCGCGCCGGGCGTCTACCACGAGGCGGGCGCCGTCCACGCGCTCACGGTGACGCGGGACGATCTCCACCTGATCGGCCTCGCGCGCCGGAACCGGCCCGTCGTGCTCGAGCAGAGCGGCGGGCAGACGGACGGCATCTGGGTGTCGCCCGCCGACACGCTCGCCCCCGCCGACGACGAGCTGCCGCCCTGCGGCGTCAGCGGGGCGCGCGTCCACCGCTTCGAGGTGCGCGGCTTCACCGTGCGGGGCTTCGCCGGCTTCGGCGTCTATCTCGCCTGCGTCGAGGACTTCCGCATCGAGCGGAACGTGGCGGAGGCGGACCGGACGTACTCGATCTTCCCGGTCGCGTCGCGCCGCGGCCGCATGTCGCGGAACGTCGCCTCGGGGACCCGCTCGGACGCGTGCCTCTACGTCGGGCAGGACGACCGCGTGCTCGTCGACCGCAACCGGGCGACGGACTGCATCATCGGCCTCCAGATCGAGAACGCGACGCACGTCCGCATGCGGAACAACCTCGCCGAAGGGAACACGGCCGGCGTGATCGTCGACGTGATCGACGGACGGCAGACGACGGTCGCGTCCGAGAACGAGCTCGTGCGGAACGTGATCCGCGACAACAACCGGCCGAACGACGCCCCGCCCGGCGCAGAGACGGCGCAGATCGTCCCCGGGATCGGCATCATCGTGAACGGCGCGGACCGCACGCTCATCCGCGCGAACCGCATCGAGGACAACCACCTCGCCGGCCTGAGCCTGCTCGACTTCTGCCTGGGCATGCCGGACGAGTGCGCGCGGCCCGGGCTCGCGATCGACCCGAAGCCCGACGGCAACCGCGTCGTCGGAAACCGCTTCGCCCGAAACGGCATCGACGTGATCTACGAGCCGCGGGGCGGCCAGGGAAACTGCTTCGCGCGCAACCGCCCCCGCACGCTGACGGGCCCCCCGCTCCCGGCCTGCGACTGATGAGCGGTGTGCGGGCGGGGGCCCGGCCCCGTCCGCCCGCGAGCACGGTCAGCGGGCGGCGGCGGGTGCGCGCTCGGGTGGCGCTTCCGCCGGGCGCCAGAGCGGGTACGCGATGCCCGCCGCGCGGTTGATAACGAAGGCCTGCACCGTGAGCAGCACGACGGCGAGCATCAGCACGCCGAGCTGCCAGGGATCGCGCAGGATGCCGAGCGAGACGATCAGCGTGGTCGCGCCGGCGGGCGGGTGCGGCGCGCGGAGGAGGACCATGAGGCCGCTCGTCGCGCCGAGCGAGAGCCCGGCCGCGACGACGCCCGGCCAGGTGAGGCCCGAGGCGAGCGCGGCCGGGGCGTCGGCGAGGCCGCAGAGGTGGAGGCTCGCCCAGCCCGCCGCCGCGCCGACCAGGTGCCCGATGAGCGCGTTCCGCGGCGATGCGGCGGGCGCGGTCGGCGTGTAGAAGAAGAGGAAGGCCGTCGGCCCGAGCGACGGGAAGACGAACGGCGCGCGCGTCACGAGCGCGGCGACGGCCATGAGGGCGATGCTGAGACACCCGTTCACGAAGCTGAAGAGCGCGAGCACGGGCACCGAGCTGTGATGCCGGAGGAGGTGCGTCAGCTGGAGGCGGCGGAAGAGGCCGCCGATCACGTCCGACAGCTCGCCGCCGAGCGGGTGCTCGCGGTCGATCCGCCCGGGCGGCCGGCTCATCGCGGTCCGGGCCGGAGCGGCCGGCCGACGCGGCGGACGGCGAGCACGCCGCCCGCGAACACGACGCCCGAGACGAGGGCGAGGAACCAGATCCGCCGGCCGTCGCCGCCGAGATAGAGGTCGAGCGCGACGGTCAGCAGCCAGAGCTGGAACGTCATCAGGAGGATCCCGATCCCGAGCGCGGCCGCGGCGGCCGCGTGCTGGCCCGGCGGCGGAGCGCGGTCGAGCGGCTCCTCGGGCGGCGCCGCGGCGCTCACGGCGCCTCCTCGAGCGCGACCAGCCGGTCGCCCTCGCGCCGGACGGCGATGCGCGGCAGCCGGCGCGGCGGCGGGCCGGCGACGGGCTCGCCGGTCTCGGGGTCGAACGCGCCCTCGTGGCACGGGCAGTAGAGCCGGTTGCGCTCGGGCTGCCACTGCACCGCGCACGAGAGGTGCGTGCACTTCTGGCTGTAGGCGACGAAGCGGCCGCCCGGCAGGTGGAGGAGGATCGCCTGCTCGCCCGCGGTCGGATACTCGAAGTGGACGGCCTGCCCCTCCGGCACGTCGCCCGCCCGCGCGATCGTCCGCGCCCCGCGCCGGACGCGGTCGTCGAGCCAGCCGAGCGCCGCGAGCACCGCGGTGCCGACGAAGAGCGCGCCGGAGGCCACGACCGAGAAGACGAGGAGCCCGCGCCGCGTCACCGCCTCGTCGGCGTCCCAGTGGTAGGGGAACTCCTCGAGCCATCGCCGTCCGCTCAGGTCAGCCACGGGTCCTCCGGATGTCGCGTGCCCGCCTCCGCCGCGGCGGCGTCGAGGAGCGCCGCGACGTCGAGCCGCGGCGTGTCCTCGGGCAGCACGTGGTAGACGCGCGTCCGCACGGTCGCGGTGCCGAACGCGGTCACGTGCACCGGCCGCCCCGCGCGCCGCGCGACGAACTCCTCGTACGTGCCGTACCAGAGCGCGTCGGTCGGGCACGCCTGCGCGCACCACGGTTGGAGGCCCTGCACCGTGCGGTCGTAGCACAGGTTGCACTTCTTCATGAGGCGGGCGGCGGCGTCGAACTTCGGCACGCCGAACGGGCACGCGTAGACGCAGTTCTCGCAGCCGATGCAGCGCGACGGCTCCGCCTGCTGGACGACGCCCTCGGGCGTCACGAGGATCGCCTGCGCCGGGCAGACCTGGGCGCACGGCGCGAGCGGGTCCTCGCAGTGCATGCAGACCGTCGGCTGCGTCGCGACGCTCGCGCCGCGGTCGACGAAGTCCACCATCACCATGCTCTCGCCCTTGTGCGTGTCGCACTCGCGGCACGCGGCCTCGCACGCCCGGCAGCCGATGCAGCGCGAGGGGTCGACGAAGAGCGTCTTCACCTCCACGGTCGGCGCTCCGGGCCGTAGGGGAACATCGCGGGCTCGCTCGCCGGCGTGAAGTTCTCGCGGGGCGCGCCGGGCGCGGGCGGCGCGGCGTCGAGGCGCTCGACGGCCGCGGCGCAGACCTTGTACTCGGGAATCTTGACGCCCGGGTCGGCGGCCGGATTCGTCAGCTGGTTCACGGCCTCCGCGTGGCCGTAGTGGAACGGGATGAAGAGCACGTCGGGGCGGATCGTCGGGACGACGCTCGCGACGAGCTCCATCGCGCCGCGCGGCGTCCGCACGCGGACGCGGTCGCCGCTCCGGATGCCGAGCGGCTCGGCCGCGCGCGGATGGAGCTCCACCCAGGGCGCGGGTGCCTGCGACGCGAGGAACCCGAGCCGGCGCGTCTGCGTGCCGCTGAGATAGTGGTAGACGACGCGGCCCGTCGTGAGGCGGAAGGGATACGCGGCGCTCGGCTCCTCGGCGGGCGGCCGGTACGCGACGGGGATCATGCGCGCGCGGCCGTCCGGGTGTCCGAACCGCTCCGTGAACAGGCGCGGCGTGCCGGGGTGCTCGGCGCTCGGGCAGGGCCAGAAGACGCCCTGCTCGGCGTCGATCCGCTCCCACGTGATGCCCGCGTAGTCGGCGACGCCGCCCGCCGACGCACGCCGGAACTCGTCCCAGATCTCGCGCGCCGAGCGGAACGGGAACCACTGCCCGCGGCCGAGCCGCGCGGCGAGGTCGCAGAGGATCTCCCAGTCGCGCCGCGCCTCGCCGAGCGGCGCCGCCGCGCGGTTGACCTTCACCACGCGGCCCTCGAGGTTCGTCGTCGTGCCCTCGTCCTCGCACCAGACCGTGCCGGGCAGCACGACGTCGGCGCGCTCCGCGGTCTCCGAGAGGAAGAAGTCGATCACGACGAGCGGGTCGAGCCGCTCGAGC
>DASRHG010000048.1:0-7425 GCA_035650655.1 Binatia bacterium
GGCGTGGTGCAGCCTATCGTGCAGGAGGGGGTGGCGGTGGACCCGCGCACCGGGACGTTTTGCGGCACTCCCGGTGCGGAACCAACCTCGCGGTCGCCTGCGGTTCCGTGGGGCGACGGACCGGAGAGGTCGTGAGCGGCCGTCGCTGGCGTCGGCCCCGCGGTAGCGCCCGTGCCTCAGGGGAGCGCACGGGCGCCGAACACCGCGTCGGCCGCCGCCTCGCCGCTCCGCACGCAGTCCGGCATTCCGACGCCGCGGTAGGCCGCGCCCGCGAGCGCGACGCCGGGGAGCCCGGCAACGCGCGCCTCGATCGCGGCGACGCGCGCCAGGTGGCCGACGGCGTACTGCGGCATCGCGCGCGGGTGGCGGTGGACGCGGACGAGGAGCGGCTCGGCCGTGATGCCGGCCAGCTCGGCGAGGTCGCGGCGCACGGCGGCGACGAGGCGGTCGTCGTCGAGGGTCGTGAGCTCGGGGCGAAGCGCGCCGCCGACGAAGCCGCGCACCAGCTCGTGGCCGTCGGGCGCGCGGCCCGGGAACTTCCGGCTGGCGTACGTCGCGGCGAGGATCGTCCGCCCTTCGACCGCCGGCACGACGAAGCCGAAGCCGCGGAGCCGCGCGCCCACGTCGGCGCTCCGGTACCCGAGCGTGACCGTCGCGGACGACGCGTAGTCGATGCCGTCGAGGAGGCGGCCGAGCTCGGCGTCGAGCGGGGCCAGGAGCGCGGCGGCGACGGCCGCGGGCGCGGCGAGGACGACGGCGTCCGCCTCGAGCGGCTCGCTGCCCGCGCGGAGTCGCCAGCGCGCGCCCTCGCGCGCGAGCCCCTCGGCCGGCGTCCGGAGCCGGACGACGCCTTCCGGCAGCCGCCGCGCGAGCGCGTCGACGAAGGCGCCCATGCCGTCGGCGGGCGCGACGAAGAGGTCGTAGCGCGCCCCGCTCGTCCCCCTGGCGGCGGCCGCGGCGCCGGCGCGGAGGCCGAGGACGACGCTCCGATACCGGCGCTCGAGGTCGCGGAAGCGCGGCATGGTGGCGGCGAGCGAGAGGCGCTCGGGGTCGGCCGTGTAGATGCCCCCCACGAGCGGCTGCGCGACCCGCTCGAGCGCCTCGCGCCCGAGCCGGCGGCGGACGAAGTCGGCGAGGCTCTCGTCCTCGCGCGCGGGCCCGCGGGGGAGCACGAGGTCGAGCGCCATGCGGAGCTTCCCGCGCCACGAGAAGAGGGGCGAGCAGGCGAGCGCGCGGAGGTCCGTCGGCGCCATGAGGAGGAAGCCCTCCGGGAGCGGGAGGAGGCGCCGCCCGCGCGCGACGAACGTGCGCCGCTCGCCCGCGCGCGTGCCGACGAGGGGAAGGCCGATCCGCTCCGCGAGAGCCACGGCCCAGGGCTTCTCGGTGAGGATCGAGTCGGGCCCGCCCTCGAGCACGAAGCCCCCCGTCCGCTCGGTCGCGATCGTGCCGCCGAGGTGCGGCCCGGCCTCGAGGAGCACGACGTCGAGCGCGCTCGCGCGCGCCGTCTCGACGAGCCGGTGCGCGGCGGCGAGGCCCGCGATGCCGCCGCCGACGACGACGACGCGGCGGCTCACCTCGCGGCCTCGCGCACGCGCTCGGCGAGCATCCGGACGAAGAGGGGATGGTCGTTCACGGTCCCCGCGCGCACGAAGCCCAGGCCGAGCGCGCGCGCGGTGGCCCGGGCCTCGACGTCGAGGTCGTACAGCACCTCGACGTGGTCGGCGACGAACCCGATCGGCGAGACGACGACGTCGCGCGCGCCGCGCGCCGCGAGCGCGCGGAGCGCGTCGTTCACGTCGGGCTCGAGCCACGGCTCGCGCGGGCTGCCGCTCCGGCTCTGGTAGGCGATCTCCCAGCGCGTGCGGCCGAGCGCCGCCGCGACCGCGGTGGCCGTCGCCGCGATCTCGGCGACGTACGGCCCGCGCGCCGCCATCGCCGTCGGAATGCTGTGCGCCGTGAAGAGGAGCCACGCCTGCGCGCGGCGCTCGGCGGGGATCTCGCCGAGCGCCGCGGTCGCCGCGTCGGCGTTCGCCGCGACGAAGAGCGGGTGATCGAACCAGGGCGCCGTCCAGACGAGCGTGGGCGCGCGGGCGCCGAGCGCCGCGCGGGCCTCCTCGACGCGCTCCGTGTAGCGCTCGCGGCTCGCCTCGCTCGCGTGCGGCGAGAGGATCACGGCCGCCGCCCGGCGGACGCCGGCGGCCGCCATCCGGGCGAGCGTGTCGGCGAGGGAGGGCATCCAGCTCCGCATGCCGACGTAGACCGGCACGTCGGGACCCTCCACGCGGAGGACCGCGTGGAGCTTCTCCGCCTGCCGGAAGGTGAGCGCGTTCAACGGCGACGCGCCGCCGATCGCCGCGTAGTGCGCCGCCACCGCGTCCAGCCGTTCGGGTGGGATCGAGCGGCCGCGGGCGACGTTCGCGAGGAAGGGCCGGACCTCCTCGGGGCGCGTCGGGCCGCCGAAGGCGACGAGCAGCACCGCGTCGACGCTCACCGCGCAAGAGCTATGCGAAGCTCCCGGGCGGCGCAAGGAACGGCCGAGGGCGCACACGCCTCGGCGAGCGCCTAAAGTTCGGCCGCGGAGCGGCCGATATCGCCGCGTGGGCGGAGATCCGTCGACACTGGCCGACGCGCTCGACCCCGCGGCGTCGCTGCGCGTCGGGGACAACATGACCTCGGACGTGCGGAGCATCGCGGCGGGCGCGACGCTCCACGAGGCGGCGAAGCTCCTCTCCGAGGGGCCGATCAGCTGCCTCGTCGTGCTCGAGGACGGCCGGCCCGCGGGCATCGTCTCCGAGCGCGACCTCGTGCGCCACGTCGCGAAGGACCCGACCGGCTGGTCGACGACGCGCGTCCGTGACGTGATGACGCACCCGCTCCAGGTGACGGACGCGGGGGCGACCGTCGCGCAGGCGATCAACCAGCTCGCGCGCAATCGAATCCGCCGCCTGCCGGTCGTCGAGCGCGACGGCCGCCTCGCCGGCATCGTCACGCAGACGGACCTCCTCCACGTCGCGCACCGCAAGCTCCAGGAGTACGCGAGCGAGCTCGAGCGCATCGTCAGCCGGCGGACGGCGGACATGCGCGAGATCGAGCGGCGGCGCGACGACCTCGTCGATCTCACGGTGCACGACATCAAGAACTCGCTCTGCGTCGTCGAGTCGGCGCTCGACATGGTCGACCAGGACCCCCTCGACGCGGTGACCGTCCTGCCCCTCATCCGCCGCGCGACCGTCCGCATCGGGAACCTCGTGTGCACGCTCCTCGACGTGAACCGGCTCGAGAACGGCTCGATGCCGCTGCGCGTGCAGGAGATCCCGTGGTCCGCGCTCTGCGAGCCGGTGCTCGCGGAGGCGGGCCTCATGGCGCAGGCGAAGTCGATCCCGATCAACCGGAGCGGCGAGAACCACGCGCTCGTCCGCTGCGACCCGCACCTCGTCGAGCGCATCCTGCTGAACCTCCTCGACAACGCGATCGGCGTCGCGCCCGACGAGTCGATCGTGGACGTGCACGCGGAGCGGCGGCCGGACGGGAGCTTCCTCGTCCGCGTCGGGAACCGCGGTCGCGTGATCGCCCCCGACGTGCTGCCGACGCTCTTCCGGAAGTACCGCCAGGGGGAGCAGGCGCCGCTCCGCCGCTTCGGCGGCTGGGGTCTCGGGCTCACGTTCTGCCGCCTCGCGGTCGAGCGCCACGGCGGCACGATCCGCGCGATCTCACCGTACGTCGACGGCGAGGGCGCCGCCTTCGAGTTCGTGCTGCCGCAGAATCCGGGCTGAGCCGCGGGATGCGGCGGATCGCGACGGCCGGCGGCTGGCGGCCTCGGGGCCGAGCCGCTACACTCGGGCCGCATGCGCGCCGTGCGCTGCCCGACGTGCCGCCGGGAGACGCCGTGGGAGGGGAACCGCTGGCGCCCCTTCTGCTCCGAGCGCTGCCGCCTCCTCGATCTCGCGGCGTGGGCGGAGGAGCGCTACCGCATTCCGGGCGAGCCGGTGCCGTCCGAGCCCGCCGAGCGCGGCGACGACGAGCCGCGCGGGCGCGAGCGGTAGCGGTGCCGATCCACCCCACCGCCGTCGTCGACCGCCGGGCCGAGATCGATCCGACCGCGGACATCGGCCCCTACGTCGTCGTCGACGGGCCGGTGCGCGTGGGGGCGCGGACGCGCGTCATGCCGTACGCGTTCCTCACCGGCCCGCGGACGGAGATCGGCGCCGACAACGTCATCCACCCGGGCGCCGTCATCGGCCACGAGCCGCAGGACGTCGCGTACACGGGCGGCCCCACGGGCCTCCGCATCGGCGATCGGAACGTCATCCGGGAGCACGCCGAGGTCCACCGCGCGACGAAGCCGGAGACGTGGACGGAGGTGGGCGACGACGTCTACCTGATGGCGCGCGCCCACGTCGCCCACAACTGCCGGGTCGGGAACCGCGCCGTCATCGCGAGCGGCGCGATGGTCGCGGGCTACGTCGAGGTGGGCGAGCGCGCGTTCGTGTCCGGAAACTGCGTCGTCCACCAATACACGCGGATCGGCCGCCTGACCCTCATGCGCGGCCTCTCCCGCGCGAGCCGCGACCTCCCGCCGTTCGCGATCGTCGACGGCACGCACACCGTCCGCGCGCTCAACCGCGTCGGGCTGCGCCGTGCGGGCTTCGACGCCGCCCGCATCCGCACGCTGGCGACCGCCTTCCGCATCCTCTTCCACGCGCGCACCAACCTCTCCCGCGCGATCGCCCGCGTCGAAGCGGAGCTTCGCTCCCCCGACGTCGACGAGCTGCTCGAGTTCATCCGCACCGCGAAGCGCGGCGTCGCGATGGGGCCGCGCGCGGGCGCGGCCGACGCGAGCGACACGGACGAATGACGCGAGCGCCGCGGGTGGATGTGGACGCGGCGGCGGGCGGGCGCCGGGGCGGCGAGCGCCTTGCACGCGCCCAGGCGTTCCCGTAGGCTCGGGCGCCGATGCTCAATCGGCGTCGGTTCGTCGTCGGTGCCGTGCTGATCGCCGTCGCGGTGGGCTACCTCGTCTACGCCGGCATCCGCTCGACGTCGATGTACTACTTCGACATGGACGAGTTCCTCGCCCGCCGCGCCGAGCACGTCGGCGAGCCGATGCGCGTGAAGGGCTGGGTGCGGCAGGGAAGCGTCCGCTGGGATGCGCGCACGAACGAGCTCGCGTTCGAGCTCGCGAAGCAGGACGACTCGGATCCCGTGCCCGTCGCGTATCACGGGATCCTGCCGGACATGTTCGCCGAGGGGCGCGAGGTCGTGGTCGAGGGACGGTATCGGGACGGCGGCCTCGCCGCGCAGCAGATCATGACGAGCTGCCCCTCGAAGTACGAGCCCGCGCCGAGGAGCTGACGCGTGGCCGAGCTCGGCCGCCTGGCGATCTGCCTCGGGCTCCTCTTCGCGGCATGGGCGTTCGGCGCGTCGCTCGTCGGCGCGCGCCGGCGGAGCGAGGCGCTCGTCCGCTCCGCCGAGCACGGCGCGTACGCGGTCTTCGCGCTCGTCGCGCTCGCGGTCGTGCTCCTCCTCCGCGCGCTCCTCCAGCACGACTTCACGCTCGAGTACGTCGCGGCCTACTCGTCGAGCACGCTGCCGACGCCCTACACGGTCGCCGCGCTCTGGGGCGGTCAGAAGGGCTCGCTCCTCTTCTGGTGCTTCCTCCTGACGCTCTTCACGACCGTCGTCGAGGTGCAGAACCGGAGCCACAACCGTGCCCTCATGCCGTACGTGACGGCGACGCTCATGGGGACGGCGGTCTTCTTCCTCTTCCTCCTCACCTTCGTGACCGACCCGTTCGAGCGCCTCCCCGTCGCCGCGCGCGAGGGCGCCGACCTGAACCCGCTCCTCCAGAACTACTGGATGACGATCCACCCGCCGTCGCTCTACACGGGCTACGTGAGCGCGTCGGTGCCCTTCGCCTTCGCGATCGGCGCGCTCGTCACCGGGCGGCTCGGCGACGAGTGGATCCGGACGACGCGGCGGTGGGCGCTCTTCTCGTGGTTCTTCCTGACGCTCGGCAACCTCTTCGGCGCCCGCTGGGCGTACGAGGTGCTCGGGTGGGGCGGCTACTGGGCGTGGGACCCGGTCGAGAACGCGGCGATCATGCCGTGGTTCGTGTCGACCGCGTACCTCCACTCGATCATGATCCAGGAGAAGAAGGACATGCTCCGCGTCTGGAACATGATCCTCGTCCTCCTCACCTTCACGCTCACCATCTTCGGCACGTTCCTCACCCGCAGCGGGGTCATCTCGTCGGTCCACTCGTTCACGCAGTCGGGGCTGGGCCCGTGGTTCGTCGGCTTCCTCCTGCTCGTCATCGCGGTCGCGGGCGCGCTCGTCGCGTACCGGCTCCCGGAGCTGCGCACGCCCGCGACGGTCGAGTCGTTCCTCTCGCGCGAGGCGTCCTTCCTGTTCAACAACCTGATCCTCGTCGGGATCGCGTTCGCGACGTTCTGGGGGACGGTCTTCCCCGTGCTCTCGGAGTGGGTGCGCGGCGTGAAGATCACGGTCGGGCCGCCGTTCTTCAACCGCGTCAATGCGCCGCTCGGCATCGCGCTCCTCTTCCTCATGGGCGTCGGCCCCGTGATCTCCTGGCGGCGCGCGTCACCGAAGAATCTCCGCCGGGCGTTCGCCGGCCCCGTCGGCGCGGGCGTCGTGGCCGCCGTTGCGCTGCTGGTCGCCGGCGTCCCGCCGGGCGCCGCGCTCCTCACCTTCGCGCTCGGCGTCTTCGTGCTCGCGACCGTGGTGCAGGAGTTCTGGCGCGGCGTCCGCGCGCGGCAGGCGATGCTCGGCGAGCGCGCGCCGCGCGCGCTCGCGCGCCTCGTCGGCAAGAACCAGCGGCGGTACGGCGGCTACCTCGTCCACGTGGGGGTCGTCGCCGTGTTCGTCGGCGTGGCGGCGTCGAGCGTCTTCCGGGTGGAGGCGCAGCAGACGCTCGAGGCCGGCGAGGAGATGCAGGCGGGGAAGTTCCGTCTCCGCTACGAGCGCATCTCCAGCGAGGAGGACGCGCACCTCTCGCGGCTCGCCGCGGTCGTGAGCGTGTGGCGGGACGGGCGGCAGATCGCGACGCTCACGCCCGAGAAGCGCTTCTACAAGAAGCCGCAGCAGCCGACGACCGAGGTCGCGATGCGGCCGACGCTCACCGAGGATCTCTACCTCGTCCTCGGCTCCTACGACCCGCCGACCGGCGTCGTGACCATCCTCGCGTACGTGAATCCGCTCGTCGGCTGGATCTGGATCGGCGGCGTCATCATGGCGCTCGGCACCGCGGTCACGATGTGGCCGACGGCCGCCGAGCGCCGGCAGCCGGCGTACGCGCTCGGCGACGCCCGGGTCGTGACCGAGTGAGGGCCGCGCTCGCCGCCCTGGCGCTCGCGCTCTGCGTCCTCGTCGGCGGCGCCCGCGCGGCGACGCAGCAGGAGGTCGAGG
>DASRHG010000049.1:0-55505 GCA_035650655.1 Binatia bacterium
GACCAGCAGGGCGGCGAGCACGACGAGCCACCGACGCCGGCGGCGGGCGAAGGCGGCGATCGTCATGACCACCCCGATGCTCTCAGCACTCATCGGACGGCGCCGCAATAGGAGGACGCGCGGCATATCGCCGCGAGCGCCGGCCCCATCGATGCGATATGGGCGGCGGCCGCCGCGGAGTCCGAAGCGTCGGCGCGGCGCACACTTGCCGTCGCACCCGGGTTGGCGCGTTTTCCGCATGGGGGTTGTGAGCGAAGCCGCCTCGCGGCATCCGTCGCCTCCGGGACCGCACCTGTAGATCGCCGTCCCGGGGCCCCGGTGGCGGGCCCCCTTCGCGCGGGACTCTCGAGCGTGCCAACGTCGGGTCCCCGCGGAGGGGTGTCCCGCCGTCGGCGCCCGACGGACGCTGTGGTAGAGGCTCGAGCGCATGGCGGCTGACGTCGAGCAACGGCTCGGGCGGCTGGTCGAGTTGAGCGCGCGCCTCATGGATGCGTTCGACCCGGACGCGCTGCTCCACGTGATCCTCGACGCGGTGACGGAGCTGCTCTCGGCCGAGGGCGGAAGCATCGCGCTCCTCGACGCCGAGAGCGGCGAGCTCGCGTTCGCGACGACCGTCGGTCCCGTCGGCCTCGGGCAGCTCCGGATCCCGCGCGGCCAGGGAATCGCCGGCTGGGTGGCGGAGCACGGGGAGCCCGTGATCGCGAACGACGTGTCGCAGGACGCGCGCTTCTACGACGCCGTCGACCGCGGGACGGGGTTCAGGACGCGCTCGATCCTCTGCGTGCCGCTCCGCATCCGGGACCGTGTCGTCGGGGCGCTCGAGGCGCTCAACACGAGCCGCGCGGGTGGTTTCACCGAGGAAGACGTCGGCTTCCTCACGGCCTTCGGCGGGCTCGCGGCGACGGCGCTCGATCGCGCGCGCGCCGTGGAGACCCTCCGGCGCGCGCACTCCCTCGTCCGCGAGGACCTCGACGGGCGCTACGCCCTCGTCGAGGGCGCGAGCCCGGCGTGGCGCGAGGTCGTGGACACCGCGCGCACCGCGGCGGCGGCGAACGCGACCATCCTCCTCCTCGGCGAGAGCGGGGTCGGCAAGGAGGTCGTCGCGCGCGCGATCCACCGCTGGAGCGCGCGCGCGGAGGGGCCGTTCGTCGCCGTCAACTGCGTCGCGCTCACACCCGAGCTGCTCGAGAGCGAGCTCTTCGGCCACGAGAAGGGTGCGTTCACCGGGGCGATCGCGCAGAAGAAGGGGAAGTTCGAGCTGGCCGACGGCGGCACGATCTTCCTCGACGAGATCGGCGACCTCGCGCCCGGTCTCCAGGCGAAGCTCCTCCGCGTGCTCCAGGAGCGGGAGTTCCAGCGCGTCGGCGGCGTCAAGGACATCCGGACGAACGTCCGGGTCGTCGCCGCGACGAATCGCGACATCCGCGCCGCCATCCAGGCGGGGACGTTCCGGAAGGACCTCTTCTACCGTCTGAACGTCGTGACCATCACGCTCCCCCCGCTCCGCGGGCGCCCCGAGGACATCGTCCCGCTCGCCGAGCGCTTCCTCGCGCGCTACGCGCGTGAGCTCTCGCGGACCCGGCGCCTCGGTCCGGACGTCGCCCCGATGCTCCGCGCGTACGCCTGGCCGGGCAACGTCCGCGAGCTCCAGAACGCGATCGAGCGCGCCGTCGTGCTCTCGAAGTCCGAGCTGCTCGGCGTCCGGGACTTCCCGGCCGAGCTTCGCGGCGGTGCGGCGCCCTCCGACGGAGCCCCGACGGCCGCCTCGCTCGCCGAGGCGGTCGAGGCGTTCAAGCTCGCTCGCGTGCGGGCCGCGCTCGAGGCGGCGGGCGGGAACCAGACGCAGGCGGCGTCGCTCCTCGGCATGCGGCAGTCGAACCTGTCGCGGTTGATGAAGTCGCTCGGCTTGAAGTAGCCGAGGCAAGTTGCCACCTCCCTGCGTCAGGATGTCCCACGCACCGTCCCGTCCCGATTCGTCTGCCGCGATCGCGCCGCCCGTGGCACGTCGGTTGCCGAGCCGGCGATGGACGCAGCGGCGCGGCGGCGGCATCACGGCCCCGACGGCTCGCCTCGCGCCGGAGGCCGGCCCGTGAGCCGCGAGCGGGCGTGAGGAGGGACGGCATGGCGAGACGAAGCGCGTGGCTGCTGGCGTCACTGGTCGCCCTGCTCCTGGCGGGCGGGCTGCTCCTCGCCACCGTGCCCGCGGCCCAGGATGCCGTGCTCCGGCGGATGGTCGCGCGGCGGATGCGCGCGGCGCCGCGCGACCTCTTCGCGGACGACGCGCTGCGCGTCCTCCTCTGCGGGACGTCCTCGCCGCTCCCGCACCCGACCCGGGCGAAGGCGTGCACGGCCGTGTTCGCCGGCGGGCGCTTCTGGATCGTCGACGTGGGGCCCGGGGCCTGGAACCGGCTCGCGCTCTCGCAGGTCGACGGCGCCCGGATCGCGGGCGTCCTCCTGACCCATTTCCATTCCGACCACATCGGCGAGCTGGGCGAGCTGAACCTCCAGACCTGGGTGGCGGGGCGGCCGGGGCCGCTGCCGGTGTTCGGGCCGCCCGGCGTCGAGCGCGTCGTCGCCGGCTTCGCGGAGGCGTACGCGCTCGACTCGGGGTATCGGACGGCGCACCACGGGGCCGCGCTGCTTCCGCCGGAGGCGGGGCGGATGGAGGCCCACCCGGTCCCGGGGCCCGCAGAGCGCGGCGGGCTGGAGACCGTGCTCGACACGGACGGGGTGCGGATCACGGCGTTCGTGGTGACGCACGCCCCCGTGCGCCCCGCGTACGGGTACCGCTTCGACTACCGCGGCCGATCCGTCGTCGTGAGCGGCGACACGGTCCAGGACCGTGCCGTGGTCGCGGCGGCGCGCGGCGCCGACGTGCTCGTGCACGAGGCGCAGGCGAACCACCTGGTCGCGATCCTGCGCGAGGCGGCCGAACGGTCCGCGCACCCGCGGATCGCGAAGATCCTGGGCGACATCCCCTCGTACCACACCTCGCCCGTGCAGGCGGCGGAGGTCGCGAACGAGGCGCACGTCCGCCTCCTCGTCCTCTCGCACCTCACACCGCCGCCGCCGGCCTGGCTCGTCGCCCGGGCGTTCGTGCGCGGCGTCGACGCCGTCCGCCCGCGCGGCTGGATCCTCGGCGACGACGGCCTCCTCGTCACGCTGCCGGCGGGAGGCGATGCCGTCCGGGTGGGGCGCGTCGAGTGAGCCGCGACGGCTACCCGAGCCCGCCCGCGGCCGCGCGGGCCGCACCCGACGCGGCCCGGCGCTCGACGACGCGGCGATAAACGTCGACCAGGCGGGCGAGGCTCTCCTCGAACCCGTACGCGCGCGCCGCCGCGTACGTCCGCTCGCGGGCGCGGGCGAGCTCCGCCGGGTGCTCGACGAGACGATCGATGCGCGCGGCGAGGTCCGCAGGATCGCCGGAGCGGAAGCGGAACTCGGGACCGATCGCGAGGCACTTCGAGGCGCTGTTCGGGCTGTCCGCGACGAGCACGGGCAGGCCGCAGCCCATCGCCTCGAGGACGGCCATGCCCTCGAGCTCGACCTCGCTGCAGTGCACGAAGAGGTCGGCCGTGTTGTACAGGCGCTCGAGCCGGACGGTCGAGAAGAAGCCGATCAGCGGTGGATGCGGGAGCGCCTGCGCGCGGCGCCGGAGCGCGCGCTCCTGCGGCCCGGCGCCGGCGACGACGAGCCGGAGCCGGTCGCGGTGCCGCGAGCGCCGCACCGCCTCGAACAAGACGTCGTGACGCTTCTCTGGCGCGAGGCGACCCACGGCGAGGAGCACGAACGCGTGCTCCTCGCCCGGCTCGCGCGCGACGGTGCGCCGGGTGATCGCCGGGGCGACGCCGTTCGACACGACGAACGAGGGCGTCGTGAGGCCGTGCGCGCGCAGCAGGTCCTCCGCGAACCGGGTGGGACACGCGACCGCGTCCGCGCGGTTGTAGAAGCGGTCGACCCAGAACCGGTACATCGCCTCCGAGAGCCGCCGGCTCTTCAGGCCGACGTTGTAGAGGATGTTCTCCGGCTGCACGTGGAACGCGGCCACGACGGGGACGCCCACGCGGCGCGCGCACGCGAGCGCGACGAACGACGCCCAGAACGGGAACTGGAGGTGGACGACGTCCGCGCCGGCGAACGCGGCCTCCATGACCGCCCGTCGGGGCATGGCGAAGGTGAAGCCGTTCGCCTTCATCCGGCGAAGCGGCACCTGGAGCCCCGGCAGCACGACCCGCCCCGGGCTCGTCCGCCCGCCGGTCGTGAGAACGGTCACGTCGTGGTCCTTCCGGAGCCCATCCACGAAGCGCATCGCCGAATGCGTGCCGCCCGAGGCGCCGCCGTCGAAGGTGTCGGTCAGGAACGCGATGCGGAGCCCGGTCCGCGGCCCGGACGTCCGCGGGTGGTCGCCAGGTCGCGTGGCGCCGGCCACGTGGCGGGCGCGGCTGACCGGACGGCCCGGCCGTACGACGTCAGACGTCACATTCATGCAGGAAGTCCCCCCCGGGCTCGGCCGGTCGGAAACGCCTCCGATAGACGATTGCGAGCATTACGGCAACGCGGGGCGCGCGGCACACGCGGGATGTCGCGCGCGACGCCTCGGTGGATGATCAGGGCTCGATGCGCGGCGCGTTCGGCCGGTTCCTCGTCCTGTACGCGCTCCTCTACGGCGCCTTCGGGACGAGCTCCCCATTCCTGCCGCGGTTCTTCGAGTCACGCGGATGCGGGCCGGAGGCGATCGGGCTCGTGTTCGGGCTCGGGACGGCGGCGCGGCTCGTCTCGGGGCCCCTCGCGGGACGCGCGGCCGACCTCCTCGGGGCGTGGCGCGCCGTGCTGGCGTGCTCGCTCCTCGCCGCCGCCGCCGTCGCCCTCGGTCTTCTCCACGCGCACCCATTCACGGTCCTCCTCGCCGTCGGCGTCGCGCACGCCGCCGCGCTCGCGCCCACGACGACGCTCGCCGACGCGCTCGCGCTCGCGGCCGCCGCGCCGCGGTGGGCGCGTTTCGAGTACGGCTGGGTGCGCGGCGCCGCCTCCGGCGCGTTCGTCGCCGGCTCGCTCGTCGCGGGCCAGGTGCTCCGCGCGGCGCCGCTCGACGCGGTCGTCTGCATGCAGGCCGGGCTGCTCGCGGCCGCGGCCGCCGCCGTCCCGCTCGTCCCGTGGCATGGATGCCCCCCGCGACCCGCGAGCGCCGCCCGGGCGCCGGTCGGCGGCGTCGCCGCGCTCCTCCGCCTGCCGCCGTTCCGCCGGCTCGTCGCCGTCGCCGCCCTCGTGCTGGGCGCGCACGCGATGCACGACGGCTTCGCGATGGTCCGCTGGAACGCGGCCGGCATCGGGTCCGCGGCGAGCAGCGTGCTCTGGTCGGAATCGGTGGTGGCCGAGGTCGCGATGTTCTTCCTCCTGGGGCCCGCGCTCGTCACCCGGCTCGCCCCGCGCGGCGCCATGGCGGTTGCGGCCCTCGCGGGGATCGTCCGCTGGACCGTCATGGCCGCCACGACGGCCCTCCCCGCGCTCGCCCTCGTCCAGCCGCTCCACGGCTTCACCTTCGCGCTCCTGCATCTCGCCTGCATGCGGGAGATCGCCGCCGTCGTGCCGCCCGCGCTCGGGGCGACCGCGCAGGCGCTCTACGCCGTCGGCGCGACGGCGATGCTCGCGCTCCTCACGGTCGGGGCGGGGACGCTCTACGCGCGCTTCGGCGCCCGCGGGTTCCTCGCCATGACGCTCCTCTGCGCCGTCGCGCTGCCGCTGGCGCTCGCGCCGCGCGGCGGCGCGCGCGCCGTTCAACCTTCTTGATCGCGAACCGCACCGCGTCGTGGGTTGCGCGGGCCTGCCGCTCGGACTACAGACCCGACTCGCCGGGAGGCGCGGGATGCGCGGACCGATGAAGATGGTGGGCGCGCGGGTGCAGCGCGTCGAGGATCCGCGCTACCTGCTCGGCAAGGCGAACTTCGTCGCCGATCTCTCGCTGCGCGGCATGCTCGAGGTCGCGTTCCTCCGGAGCCCGCACGCGCACGCGCACATCCGGGCGATCGACGTCGCGGCGGCGGCGCGCCATCCCGGCGTGCGCGCCGTCGTCACGTGGGCGGACCTGCGCGGCGTCGTGAAGCCGCTCCGCACGATGCTCGACCGGACGAAGCACCCGACGTACAAGGCGGCCGACCAGACGGTCCTCGCGAGCGAGAAGGTCCGCTTCGTCGGGGAGGCCGTGGCCGCGGTCGTCGCCGAGAGCCGCTACGTCGCCGAGGACGCGCTCGAGCGGATCGCCGTCGACTGGGAGCCGCTCGCCGCCGTCGTCGACCCGGAGCGGGCGCTCGCCGAGCGCGGGACGCTCGTCCACGACGAGTGGGGCGACAACGTCGTGGTGAGCGTCGAGCTCGCGACGCCCGGCATCGACGACGTGTTCCGCGGCGCCGCGGTCGTCGTCCGGGACCGCTTCCGCTCGAACCGGCACTGGGCGCTCCCGCTCGAGCCCCGCGGCTGCGTCGTCGCCCACGACGTCGCGACCGGCCGGCTGACGGCCTGGGCGTCGACCCAGATGCCGCACCTCCTCCGGACCGCGCTCGCGGAGCACCTGGGACACCCCGAGGATCGGATCCGCGTCGTCGCGCCCGACGTCGGCGGCGGCTTCGGGCTCAAGGCGCACGTGCACCCGGAAGAGCTCGTCACGGCCGCGCTCGCCCGCCGGCTCGGCGTGCCGATTCGGTGGCTCGAGGACCGCCACGAGAGCTTCATGGCGTCCCACCATGCGAAGGACGAGATCGTGGACGCCGAGCTCGCCGTCGACCGGGACGGCACCCTCCTCGGTCTCCGCTTCCGCGCGGTCTCGGACGCCGGCGCGTACAACGCGTATCCCTTCAACTCCGCGCTCGAGGTCGCGCAGCTCGTCTGGATCCTGCCCGGACCGTACCGGATCCGGAACTACGCCGCGTCGGCGCGCGCGGTCGCGACGAACAAGCCGCCCCTCGCCGCCTATCGCGGAGTCGCGGCGCCCACGGCGTGCTTCGTGACGGAGGGGCTCCTCGATCGCGCCGCGCGCGAGCTCGGCATCGACCCGGCCGACATCCGTCGCCGGAACATGCTCCGCGCGGAGGAATTCCCGTACACGACGGTGAGCGGCCTCACCTACGAGATCGGCGGCCACCAGGAGTGCCTCGAGAAAGCGCTCGCGGCGGTCGGCTACGACGGCTTCCGTCGCGAGCAGGCGGCGCTCCGCGCGCGCGGGATCTACCGGGGCATCGGCATCGGCTGCTACGTGGAGATGACGGCGATCGGGTCGACGTTCTGGAGCGAGGCCGGCGCGCCGGTCTCGATGTACGACTCGGCGCTCGTCCGGATCGACCCGTCCGGCCACGCGACCGTCTACACGGGGACGCACTCGCACGGGCAGGCGCACGAGACCGTGTTCGCGCAGATCGCGAGCGACCAGCTCGGGATCCCGATCGAGCACATCACCGTCCGTCTCGGCGACACGAACGACACCCCGTACGGCTGGGGCGCCGGTGCGAGCCGGAGCGCCGTCGTCGGCGGCGGCGCCGTCCTCCGCGCGGCGCAGACCGTCGCCGGGAAGATGAAGCGGCTCGCCGGGCACAAGCTCGAGATCGCGCCGGACGACGTCGAGCTGGCCGGCGGGCGGGCGCAGGCGAAGGGCGCCCCCGCGCGCTTCGTCACGATCCCCGACCTCGCACGGGAGTCGCTCTTCAGCAACGCGGGCGCCCTGCCGCCGGGCGAGACGCCCGGCCTCGAGGCCACCTATTACTACGAGCCGCCCCCCGTCACGTATCCGAACGCGACGCACGTCGCGGTCGTCGAGGTCGATCCCGAGACGGGCGCGCTCCGCATCCTGCGCTACGTCGTCGCCGAGGACATCGGCACGATGATCAACCCGATGGTCGTCGACGGCCAGATCGCGGGCGGCGTCGCGCAGGGCCTCGGCGGCGCGCTCCTCGAGCAGCTCGTCTACGACGACGCGGGACAGCTCCTCACGACCTCGCTCATGGACTACCTCGTCCCCTCGTCCGCGGACGTCCCGCCCATCGACATCGTGCACCACGAGACGCCCTCCCCGCTCACGATCGGCGGCTTCAAGGGATGCGGCGAGGGCGGCGTGATCGGCGCGTTCGGGGCGATCGGGAACGCGGTGCACGACGCGCTCGCGCCGTTCGGCGCGCGGGTCGTCGAGCTGCCGCTCCATCCCGAGCGGGTTCGCCGGCTCGCCGCCGGAGCGGGCTAGGAGGGACGATGGGAGCCGAGAGGCGACACGGCCGCCCCGCGCGGCCGGCGCGCGGGCGCGGCACGGAGGGGCGGTGGGGCGAGCTCGAAGCGACGCAGCGTCTCTACGCGTCGCGCGGCATCGGGGAGCGCGTGGGGTTCGGGGCGCGCCCCGCGGTCCTCGTCGTCGACTTCCAACGCGGGCTCACGGATCCGGCGGCGTCGGCGCTCGGCGCGCGGCTGGACGACGAGATCGCCGCGTGCCGGCGTCTCCTCGACACCGCCCGCGCGGCCCGCGTGCCGATCCACTACACGACGACCGCATACGGCGCGGCACCCGGCGACGGCGGGCCGTTCCGGCGCAAGCTCCCCAGGCTGGCGGACCTCCGGGAGGGGACGCCGCTCGTCGACATCGACCCGCGGCTCGCGCGGCGCCCGACGGAGACGGTGTGGGCGAAGCGCGGGGCGAGCGCGTTCTTCGGGACGGCGCTCGCCGCGGCCCTCACCGCCGCGGGCGTCGACACCGTGCTCGTCGCCGGCTGCACGACGTCGGGCTGCATCCGCGCCTCGGTGGTCGACGCCTGCCAGCACGGCTTTCGCGCGATCGTCGTGCGCGAAGCCGTCGGCGACCGCGCCCGGGCCCCCCACGAGGCCAACCTGTTCGACATGGACGCGAAATACGGGGACGTGGTCCCGCTCCGCGCCGCGCTCGCGTTCCTCGGGGCCCTTCGCGCGCCCCGCGTCGCGTCCGCGTCCGGCGAGCGGCGCGCACGTCTGGCGCGAGGCAGCCGGCGATGAGCACCGCGACGCGGAGCGCACGCTGGACGCTCGACTACCCCCGGCTCGGCACCGGGCCGTTGCCCGTCGAGCCGTACGTCTCGCAGGATCACTTCGAGCTCGTGCGGGACCGGGTCTTCCGGCGCTCGTGGCTCTGCACGGGCAAGCGGACGGACGAGATCCCGCGGCCGGGCGACTTCCTCGTGCAGACCGTCGAGATGCTCGGCGCGTCGATCCTCGTCGTCCGCGGGAAGGACGGCGCTCTCCGCGCCTTCCACAACGTCTGCAAGCATCGCGGCAACAAGCTCACCCGGGCCGCGTTCGGGTCGTGCCGCGCGGCGCTCGTGTGCGGCTACCACGGCTGGGTCTACGGCTTCGACGGCAGGCTCGCGTCCGTCACCGAAGAGGACATGTTCTTCGACCTCCGGAAGGACGGCCTCGATCTCACCCCGGTTGCGCTCGACACCTGGGCCGGGTTCATCTTCGTCCACCTCGACCCCGAGCCGAAGGAGACGCTGCGGGAGCACCTGGGCGAGCTGCCCGCCCTGTACGCGGGCTATCCGTTCGACGCGCTGTCCGTCTCCTTCTCCTACACGGCGGAGCTGAGCTGCGGGTGGAACGTGCTCCGCGACTCGCAGCTCGAGGGCTACCACTTGAAGTACCTGCACAAGCGGACCGTCCCCGGCTCGATGGTGAATCGCGCGGATCCGTCGCGCCACACGCTCGACTTCAAGCTCTTCCGCCGCCACGCCGTCGGCTCGTGGTACGGCGCACGCTCGGGGGACGACACGGGGCCGGTCGGGCGGCTCGCGGCGCGGATCGGCCAGACCCTCGGCTCGGCGGCGACGGCGCTCTCGGATCCGAACCGCTGGCCCGTCGGCCTGAACCCGACGCGCGCGGCGGACTGGTTCTTCGACGTCTGCTACGTCTTCCCGAACTTCCACATCATCTTCGTCGGCCTGCACGCGTTCGCGACCCACACGATGTGGCCGCTCACGCGGAACCGGACCCGGTGGAACGCGCGGGGCTACTTCCCGCCCGTGAAGACGCTGCCCGAGCGCTTCAGCCGCGAGTTCACGAAGTGCGGCATCCGGGACCTCTGGCTCGAGGACGGCAGCATGCTCGAAGGCACGCAGATCGGGCTCGAGTCGGGGGCGATCCGCGAGATCCAGATCCAGGACCAGGAGATCATGATCCGACACGCCGAGGCGGTGGTGCACGAGATGATCGCCGACGGGGCGCGCTGACGCGCGATGCCGAGACGGTTGCCTGACGCGTTCGCGGAGCTGGAGCGGTTCGTCGACGCCTGGGCGCTGCCGAGCGAGACGGCGCGCAGCCGCAAGCGGCTCGCGAGCACCATGGACGAGATCCAGGCCTTCTACGACGCCATGCTCCCGAAGGGCGAAGCGATCCTCGCGCACTTGGCGGCCGCCGGGGACCCGGCGACGGACGCGGACCTGCCGGAGGAGACGCGGACGCTCTTCCGTCTCATGCTCTCGCTCGCCGAGGTGGCGCCCGCGGTCGAGATCTTCCGGCAGCCCGGCGTCATCGACGGCCTCGAGGCCGCGCGCTTCGTCCCCGATCACGAATCGGCGGACTGGAAGGCTCGCTGAAGCGCCCCTCGACCCGCGCGCATCCGGGAGGCGACCGCACGCGCGATCGCGCCCGCGTGAGCGGCTCGGGCGCCGTCGCGCTCGCTTTCCCGCGCGGACGGCGACGGGTACAAGGAGGCGAACCGGACCAGGCACGGAAGGAGACCCCATGACGGGAAGACGGGCGGGATGGACGGTCGCGGCGAGCGCGTGCGCCCTCGCGTGCGCGGCGCCGGCTCGCGCCGGCGTGACGCTCGTCTCCGAGTTCGCCGCGACGGGGCAGACGCCGCGCCAGGCGAAGTCGTTCGTCGGCACGGACCGCGTGCGCGTGGAGACGGCGAGCAACGACGTCATCATCTTCCGCGGGGACCGCGACCTCATGTGGATCCTCCGCCCGAAGGACCACACCTACGTCGAGATGAACCGCGATTCGATGAAGGCGTTGCGGCAGCAGATGGACGCCGCGATGGCGAAGATGAAGGCGGAGATCGAGAAGCTGCCCCCGGAGCAGCGTGCGCGGATCGAGAAGACGATGAAGGAGCGCGGGCTCGACACCCCGGGCATCGAACGCGCGGAGGAGCCCGTGAAGGTCGAGCCGACCGGACGGAGCGACGTCGTCGGCGGCCTCGCCTGTCGCGAGCTCGAGGTGTACCGGCGCGCCGCCAAGCAGTACGAGGTCTGCGTCGCCGACTGGCAGACCGCCGGCGTCACGAAGGACGACCTCGCGGCGCTGCGGAAGGTGGGCTCCTGGCAGGACGAGATACGCAGCGGCACGCCGCTCGCCGTGGGCGGCGCCGCCCGGGGCGACGACGCGATGAAGCTCATGGACCGTCTCGACGGCGTCCCCGTCCGCGTGCGCGGATTCCGCGAAGGCAAGGCCGCGTCCGAGATGCGCGTCACGAAGATCGAGAAGACCGGGCTCGACGCGACGCTGTTCGACGTCCCCCCGGGCTACCGGATGAAGACGATCGGCGGCACGCGCTGACGCCGCATCGCACCTGACGCAGCGGCGCGGGGGCGAAGGGCGCGGGGGCGAAGCTCACGGGCCGGCTCACGCTCGTGCCGAACCCGCCCCTGGCGGACGGGTCGGCCTGCGACGCGGTCTGCCACGCGCACGCCGACCTGTTCGCGCGCGAGGTCCTGCCGCAGGTCTTCTCGACGTGCGCGTCCTGCCACGTCGCCGGCGGACAGGCCGAGGCCGCGCGCTTCCGGGTCGACCTCGGCGATCCGCTCGCGACCGCACGGGCCGTCGCGGCCTTCGTCGACTCGGCGAACCCGACCGCGTTGCGCGTCCGCGAGAAGCCGCTCCTCGTCCTGCCCCACGGCGGCGGGCAGCAGCTCACGCCGGGGAGCGCGCCCGACGCGCTCCCCGAGCAGTGGCTCGACCTCATCGCCGCTGCGCACTGCAACTGACGCGCGACGCGCCTCGGACCTTCGGACGACGTCCGAACGGCCGAGGTGACGGAGAAAAAGGAGCGTGGTACGCGTCGCGCCCGTGGCGAGTCCCGGGGCCCCGACGCCGAACGGCGACCACTCCGCGAGCCGCGCCGACGATCTCGGGACGGGCCTCGGCACCGTCGACGTCGCGACGTTCGTCGGCCTCGCCACCACGACGCCGCCGACGACCACCGTCACGGGCTGCGGGTGAGCCGCCTGGTCCGCGGCTCGCCGTCCTCCTCCTCGCCGGCGCGCTCGTCCGGGGCGCGCCGGCGCGCGCGGACGTCTGCGACGGCACGAACGACGCCGCGCCGTGCGACGACGGCGACCTCTGCACGACCGGCGACGCGTGCCGGGGCGGCGCGTGCGTCGGGACGCCGCGCGTCTGCGTCGCGCTCGATCAGTGTCACGACGCCGGCTCCTGCGACCCGTCGACCGGGGTCTGCTCGAACCCCGCGAAGCCGAGCAGCGCGGCGTGCGACGACGGCGACGCGTGTACCGCGGCCGACGGCTGCCGGGCCGGCGTGTGCACGGGCACGCCCGTCGCCGGCTGCTGCCTCGCCGACGCCGACTGCGCCGACGAGGCGTCCTGCACCGTCGATCGCTGCGTCGACCGAGCGTGCGTCCACGTCGCCGTCGACGCCCGGTGCGGTGGAGCGGGCGAATGTACGGCGCCCGCCTGCGCGCCCGACGACCCGCGCGCCGGCCCGGACGGCTGCGTCGCACGCGCGCGGCACGAAGGGGAGTACTGCACCGAGGACGCGGACCCATGCACGAGCGACGTCTGCCGCGCGGGGACCTGCGTGCACGAGCCGGACGAGAGCGGCCCCGCGTGCCCGGCGCTCCTCGATCCCTTCCGCATGGCGCTCGCACTCGGCGCGCGGGCTGCGGACGCCGAGCCCGCGCTCGCGGCGCAGGTACGGAGCGACCTCCAGGCGGCCGGCGTGACCCTCGGCGGCAGGCTCGTCGCCGCGTCGACCCCCGGCGCGACGCGCGATCCCGTCGTCCGCGCCCGGCTCGCGCTCGGCCTCCTCCACGGGACCCCGGCGGAGCTGCGCGGTTTCATCGCGAGCATCGCGCAGGCGCGGCGGCGGCGCCTCGTCGGCCGCTCCTTCGCGGCGGCGCTCCGGCGCGAGGGGCGCGCGATGCTCCGCGGCACCCAGCGGCTCCGCGCGCGGCTCCGCCGTCTCACCACGCGCACCGAGCGCTTCGCGAAGTGACGCCGCCCGCGGGGCGAAGGCGCACCGCCCCGGGAGCAGTGCGCACCGAGGCGTGCGGCCGCGAACGGGGCGCGGTGTCGTCGTGATTGACGGCGCCGTTCGGCGCGGGGCACGTGGCGTGCATGAAGAAGACCCGGCTTGCGGTCACGATGGCGGCGACGGTCCTCACCCTCGCGTGGGGCAGCGCGCCGGCCGAGACCCGGAAGGCGGCAACGAAGCCTGCCGGCACGGTCCGACTCGAAGCGAAGCAGGTCGCCGCCGGCGTCGGGTGGGAGTGGGGGAACGGCACGCTCACCTACCAGGGCAAGAAGCACCCCTTCAAGATCAGCGGTCTCACGGCGGTCGGCGCCGGGGCGTCGCGCATCGAGGCGTCGGGGGAAGTCTACGACCTGAAGAAGCTCAGCGACTTCGACGGCACGTACACCGCGATCGCGGCGAGCGGCACGGCCGGCGGCGGTGCCGGCGTGTCGACGATGCGCAACGTGAACGGCGTGCGCATCACCCTCCATTCGGCGACGCAGGGGCTGTCGTTCCAGGTCGGCCCGGAGGGCATGAAGGTCGACCTCGAGTGACGAGGCCGCCGGGCGCGCCCTGACCTTCCTGGACTCGCGGAGCGGAACGGTGAATTGAGCCGGGAGGCGCCGCGGGTGCGCCCGCCTCGTCGACCGTGCCGCCGTCTCGCACCGCCACGCGGTCGCATCCCTCGTCCTGCTCGCCCTCGTCGCCTTCCTGCCTGGCTTCGTCCGGATCCCGCCGGTCGACCGCGACGAGGCGCGCTTCGCGCAATCCGCGAAGCAGATGGTCCTGTCGGGCGACTGGGTCGACATCCGATTCCAGGAGGAGGTCCGCTACCGGAAGCCGGTCGGGATCTACTGGGCGCAGGCGGCGGTGGTGAGCGCGGCCGCGTTGCTCGGCCTGCCGAACGCCACGACGTCGATCTGGCTCTACCGCGTTCCCCCGCTGAGCGGTGCCGTCGGGGCCATGCTGCTCACGTATTGGACGGCATTGGCGCTCGTTTCCCGGCGCGCCGCCGTCCTCGCCGCCGCCATGATGGCCGCCTCCGTCCTGCTGGGCGTCGAGGCGCGGCTCGCCACGACCGACGCCATGCTGTTGCTCGCCGTCGTCGCAGCGATGGGCACGCTCGCCCGCGCGTACGGTGCGGGCCCGGAGGGTGCACCGGCCCGAGCACCCGGTCCGCGCGTGGCGGCGACCTTCTGGGTCGCCCTCGCGGGCGGCGTGCTCCTCGAGGGGCCCGTCATCCTCGTGGTCGTCGGGCTCACCGTCGCGACGCTCGCGGCGGCGGACCGGTCGGTGCGGTGGGCGGCCCGCCTGCGACCGCTCGCGGGGATCGCGACGTTCGCCGTCCTCGTCCTCCCGTGGTTCCTCGCGATCACGCGCCGTGCCGGCGACGTCTTCTTCGAGTCGATGGCGAAGGACGCGCTCGCGCGGGCGCTCGTCGCGAGGGAAGCCCACGGCGCGCCCCCGGGCACGTACCTTCTCCTGTTCTGGGCGACGTTCTGGCCCGGCGCGGCGGTCGCCGGCTCGGCGGCCCCGAGCGTCTGGGCGAGCCGGCGAGAGCCGGCGACCCGCTCGCGTGGCTCGTGCCGTCCTGGATCGTCTTCGAGCTCGCGGTGACGAAGCTGCCGCACTACGTGCTGCCGCTCTACCCCGCCGTCGCCATCCTCGTCGCGCGCGCGATCGACGGTGGGCGTCTCGCGGCCGGTCCCTGGCTCGTGCGCGCGACGGCGTGGTGGCTCGCGTTTCCGCTGCTCGTCATGGCGGGGGGAGGGGCCGCGGCGCTCGCCCTCCACGCGCGGCCTCCGCCGGCCGCGTGGGCGTTCGCCGCCGCGGCGGTCGTCGCCGGCTTCTTCGCCCGGCGGGCGCTCGTTTCCGTGGGCGCGGAACCGGCGCTCGCACGCGCGATCGCCGCGTCCATCCTCCTCGGCGCTGCGACCCACGCGTCAGACACGCAGAGCGTACTCGAGGCCTCGCGATCCCGGCTCTCGACGTCCTCTTCCCGAGCGCGACGGCCGCCCGCATCGTCCGGAGCGGCGGGTGCGCGCGGCCGCGGGCGGCGGCGGTCGGGTACGAGGAGCCGAGCCTCGTCTTCCTCCTCGGGACGGAGACGCGGATGACCGACGCCCGCGGTGCCGTGGACTTCCTGCACGAGGGGCCGTGTCGGTTCGCCCTCGTGGAAGCGCGGCACGACGCGGCGTTCAGACGGCGGGCCGCGGCGGTCGGGCTCCGTCCTTCGCCCGTCGGCCGGGCCGAAGGCATCCGGATCGTCAACGGCCGACGAGTCGAGATGTCGATCTACCGCTCGCGACCTCCGCCTGACGGACGGCGACGTCCCCCGACCGCGGCGCGACCCGCGACTGCCGGCGCGAGCCGAGCCGCCGAGCGCGGTCCCCTTACGCGAAGGAGGCGCGCGAGCGGGCGTGGCTCGCCGGACAGTCCCGCACGAGCAGCGCCCGGACCGCGTCGGGGTCGACGGGCTTCGCGAGCAGGTGGCACCCGCGCGCCGTGTCGTCCTCGGCGGCCTCGCTCCCGGGCGCGCGCGCGACGACGGCCGGGAGACGGCGCGTCCGGTCGGTCGCGAGGATCGGGAGCGCGGCTGCGCCGGCGGGCGGCGCGTCGACGACGATCAGGCAGAAGCCCGCGTCCGCACGCAGCGCGTCGAGCGCGGCCTCCGAGCTTCGAGCGGGGACGACCGCGATGCCGCGGAGGGCGAGGAGGTACGTGAGGCCTTCGCGGTCGCGATCGTCGGTCGCGAGAAGGAGGACGCGGTGCTGGTGACGTTCCATGCGCCATCCCGACCCGCCCCACCGGCCGACGACGGACGGACCGGCGTCCGAGCCGAGCGGACCGAAGCGTGGTCGCGGCCCGAACGCCGGCGTCGCTGCCCTACGGGCTGCCTCCTCCCTACGCGCGCGACGTGCTCCCGCACGTCGCGCGTTGTGAGGATGGGCGGCGCAAAAGACGGGGAGAACGTCGGTGAAGCCGCGCGACGAGCGGCGCCGCGCTCCGAAGGGGGGTCCCGATGGGATGCACGATCGCCGGCAGCACGGCGCCAGGTCACGCGGAAATGGCCCAGATCGCCGACGGAGAGCGCGGGGACCCTCACGAGGCGCGGCCACGGTCAGCGGTCGTCGCGCCCGCGGTGGCACGGTGTCGGCCCGAGTGACGAAGGCGCGCCCGCCCCGACTCGAACGGGGGACCTGCAGGTTCGAAGCCTGACGCTCTATCCAGCTGAGCTACGGGCGCGTAACGCTCGACCCCCTTAGCGCGGCGGGCCGCCGCAGTCGAGGGGCGACGGCGCGCGCCCTCTCTTGCTCCACGGCGGCGATTCGGCCAGAGGGGGCGACATGCCGACCTTCCTCACGCGCTACGAGGCACAGCTCTACGCGGCCCTCCGCATCATCACGGGGTTTCTCTTCCTGTGGCACGGGATGCAGAAGCTCTTCGGCTTCCCGGGCACGATGCCGCCCGGCGTGCCGGCGTTCATCGTGTGGATCGCCGGACCCATCGAGCTCGGGTGTGGAGTGCTGGTCATGCTCGGCCTGTTCACGAGGCCGGCCGCGCTCCTCGCGAGCGGCCTCATGGCGTTCGCGTACTGGATGGCCCACGGGACGAGGGCGCTGCTGCCGATCCTGAACGAGGGCGAGCTCGCTGTGATCTACTGCTTCGTGTTCCTCTTCATCGCCGCGCGCGGGTCCGGCGTGTGGAGCGTCGACGCGTCGCTCGAGCGCTGAGCGACGCGCGCGATCCAGGGGCCGCCGCCCGCCGCGCGCGGAGGCGGGAGAAGGGCGTGCGCGCGTTCGACGCGCGCACGCCCTTCCGTCGGTCGGGGGTCACGGGCAGGAGGACGGGTCGTCCACGAGGCAGTCGTTCCCGCGTGCGCTCTTGCACGGTCCCGAATTCGCCGACGACTGCGGGAACGGCGCGGGTTGCCTGTCGCCGCTGTCGTTGAATTCGTCCGCCGTGTCGATGCAGGCGCCGAGCTCTGCCGAGGTGGCGTTCGGATCCTGGCAGACGGCGTCGCAGCTCGCGAACTGGGCGAAGCTCGCGCCACCGGCGGCCTGGTTGAGCGCGGCGGTCAGGAGCTGGCGGATCAGCTGGAGCTGCTGATCGCCGTGCGGCGAGACGCAGAGGCCTTCGAGCGCGGAGGTCGCGCTGCCGACCGTCGTGTCGTCGAACGTGATGCCGCACGCGGTCACGGGCAGCAGGCTCTGTGTGATGTCGGGATGATTGCCGTAGAACCCCGGGGTCCGCGTGAAGCCGCCCGGGGGCGCCGTCGTGGTCGTCGTGCTCGCGACGATCTGCGTCGTCGTGCTGGTGCTCGTCGTGCTCGTCGCGGTCGACGCGGTCGTGGTCGTCGACGCCGGGAGCTGGGTCGTGGTCGTCGTGCTCGTGGTCGTCGTGGTGGTGGTCGTCGAGCCCGGTCCGCCGTTCACGCGCTCGGTCCGGATGACGTCCGCGACGAGCTGGCCCTCGAAGCGCGCGCCCTCGGTCAGCTGGAGCGTCGCGTTCGGCGCGCAGACGTGCGCCTGCGTCTCGGAGATGCGCGAGAGCTGGACGCTCGTGCCGGCGACGAAGAAGCGGAGATCGCCGGCGACGAGCTCCGACCCGCTCGCTGGACCCGCCGCGACGTTCGGGCCGAAGGCGAGGTCGCCCGTCACGCTGACGTCCGACGCTCCTTGCGCGAAGAGCTGCGAATTGCGCGCGACCGCCACGCTGCAGAACCCGTAGCTGCCGCCGCTCAGGAGGAGCGTGCTCGGGGTCCCGCCGCCCATGACGGTGAGCGCCCCGTAGACGCCCGGCGCCAGCACGACGACCTGTCCGTTCCCCACCGTCACCGGGGCGCCGGGGTCGCATGCCGGGAAGGGATCGGGGAAGCCGCACGCCGCGGAAACGTCCGCGATGAGGGGCGAGCTGAAGGCCGTCGCCGGCCCGCACGCCGGACTCGTCCGCGCGACGCTGTTCGCGAAGAGCTGCAGGCACTGCGCGCTCGCCGGGATGCTCACGCTCTTCGCAACGACCTGCGAGGACGCGGCGTTCAGGAAGTCGGCGATCGTGAGCGAGCCGTCGTTCACACCGATGTTCCCGCCGCTCAGGTTGATCCCCTTTCCACGGATCTCGTCGAGGGCGAACAAGACGTACGACCGGAGGTCCCGGCTCGGGGTGGCGGCAGGGGCGGTGGATGCGAGCGCGCAGACGCTGGCGAGGACGAGGAGGCGGCGGCCCTGGATCATGGTGTCCCCCTGGCAGCGGAGCTTTCTTTAAGCCGAAACGCCCGCGCGCCCGCGCCGCGAAGCCGTGGGGTTTCGCGCTTCGGTAAGGGATGTGCGTTGCGAAAACTCGGGCTCACGAAACGCACCGGCGCGCCGGGGGGCGTTGACGGGTCGGAGCCGATTCGGGTAGGTCGCCGCGGGAGGTCGCGATGCCGCTCGACGAGGCCAAGCTCCAGGCGTTCGTCCAACAGGCGCTCGGGGACGTGGCGGGCGCGCTCACTGCCGGCCAGGTCGTGATCGGCGACCGCCTCGGCCTCTACCGCGCACTCGCCGGCGCCGGCCCGCTCTCGACCGCGGACCTCGCCCACCGGACGGAAACCGCCGAGCGGTACGTCCGCGAATGGTGCGCGGCGCAGGCCGCGGCCGGCTATCTCGAGTACGACGCCGCGACCGGTCGCTACCGCCTTCCCGACGAGCACGCCGCCGCGCTCGCCGACGAGGAGAGCCCGGCGAACGTGCTCGGCGCCTTTCAGGCGATGACGGCCGCGCTCCGCATCGCGCCGCGGCTCACGGAGGCGTTCCGGACGGGCGAGGGCATCGGCTGGCACGAGCACGATCCGAACCTCTTCGAAGGGACGCGGCGATTCTTCGGCCCGGGCTACCGGATGCACATAGTGCCCGCCTGGGTCCCGGCGCTCGACGGCGTCCAGGCGAAGCTCGAGCGAGGCGCGCGCGCCGCCGACGTCGGGTGCGGGCTCGGCGCCTCGACGCTGCTCATGGCCGAGGCGTTCCCGGCCTCGCGCTTCGTCGGCTTCGACTACCACGGGCCGTCGATCGAGCGGGCACGCGCGCTCGCGGCCGAGGCGGGGCTCGCCGACCGCGTCACCTTCGAGGTGGCTCCGGCGAAGGGCTACCCCGGAACGGGCTACGACCTCGTCACGTTCTTCGACTGCCTGCACGACATGGGCGATCCCGCGGGCGCGGCGCGGCATGTCCGCTCGACGCTCGCGCCCGACGGGACGTGGATGATCGTCGAGCCGTTCGCGCACGATCGGGTCGAGGACAACCTGAATCCGGTCGGCCGCCTCTTCTACTCGGCGTCGACGTTCGTCTGCACGCCGGCGTCGCTCGCGCAGGAGGTGGGGCTCGCGCTCGGCGCGCAGGCCGGCGAAGCACGTCTCCGCGCCGTCGTCACCGAGGCGGGGTTCTCCCGCTTCCGTCGCGCCGCGGAGACGCCCTTCAACCTCGTCCTCGAGGCTCGTCCCTGAGGCCCCGCCCCGGGCGCGCTCGCAGGTTGCGCGCGCGCCGGGCGGACACTACCCTGGGCGGCCCATGAGCGACGACACCGCCCGAGCCGCCATCGATTCGGTCCTGCGCGAGGACCGGGTCTTCCCCCCGCCGCCCACCTTCAGCCGCCTCGCGCACGTGCCGAGCCGTACCGCCTACGACGAGCTCTACCGGCGCTCCGTCGACGACCCCGACGGCTTCTGGGGCGAGATGGCGGCGCGACTCACCTGGGCCGCGCCCTGGACGAAGGTCCTCGACTGGCAGCCGCCGTTCGCGAAGTGGTTCGTCGGCGGCAGGCTGAACGTCGCCGAGAACTGCCTCGACCGGCACCTCGCCGGGCCGCGGCGGAACAAGGCGGCGATCGTGTGGGAGGGCGAGCCGGGCGAGCGGCGCGTCCTCACCTACCACGCGCTCCACCGCGAGGTGTGCCGCGTCGCGAACGTGCTCCGCGGGCTCGGCGTCCGGGCGGGCGACCGGGTCGGCATCTACCTGCCCATGATCCCCGAGGCCGCGATCGCGATGCTCGCCTGCGCGCGCATCGGCGCCGTGCACAGCGTCGTCTTCGGGGGCTTCTCTGCCGAGGCGCTCTGCGACCGCATGAACGACGCCCAGGCGAAGGTCGTCGTCACCGCGGACGGCGGCTGGCGCCGCGGCGCGATCGTCCCGCTCAAGTCGAACGTCGACGCGGCGCTCGCCGACGTGCCGTCCGTGCGGGACGTCGTCGTCGTGCGCCGCACGGGTGCGCCGGTTCCGATGCACGCCGGGCGCGACCACTGGTGGCACGAGCTCGTGGACGCCGCGTCCGCGCACTGCCCGCCGGTCCCGGTCGACAGCGAGCACCCGCTCTTCATCCTCTACACGAGCGGCACCACGGGGAAGCCGAAGGGCGTCGTGCACACGACGGCCGGCTACCTCCTGCACGCGGCGACGAGCGCCGAGTGGGTCTTCGACCTGAAGGAGGACGACACGTACTGGTGCACCGCCGACATCGGCTGGGTGACGGGGCACACCTACGTCGTCTACGGCATTCTCGCGAACGGCGCGACGTCGGTCATGTACGAGGGCGCGCCGAACCACCCCCAGCCCGACCGGCTCTGGCGGATCATCGACGACGTGGGCGTCACGATCCTCTACACGGCGCCGACGGCGATCCGCACCTTCGTCAAGTGGGGGGAGGAGTGGCCGGCCAGACACGACCTCTCCTCGCTGCGGCTGCTCGGCACCGTGGGCGAGCCGATCAACCCCGAGGCGTGGATGTGGTACCACCGCGTCATCGGCAAGGAGCGCTGCCCGATCGTCGACACGTGGTGGCAGACGGAGACGGGCGGGATCATGATCGCGCCGCTGCCCGGCGCGACCCCGACGAAGCCCGGCTCCGCGACGCTGCCGCTCCCCGGCATCGTTCCCGAGATCCGAAACCGCGAGGGCCGGCCGCTGCCCGCGAATCAGGGCGGCTACCTCGTCGTCACGCGGCCGTGGCCCGGGATGCTCCGGACGGTGTGGGGCGACCCGGACCGCTACGTCCAGCAGTACTGGAGCCAGATGCCGGGCATCTACTTCACCGGCGACGGCGCGCGCCGCGACGAGGACGGCTACTTCTGGGTGATGGGCCGCATCGACGACGTGGTGAACGTCGCGGGCCACCGGCTTGGGACGATGGAGGTCGAGAGCGCGCTCGTCTCGCATCCCGCTGTCGCCGAGGCGGCCGTCGTCGGGCGGCCCGACGCGCTCAAGGGCCAGGCGATCGCGGCGTTCGTCACGCTCGAGTCCGGACAACGCCCGTCGGAGGAGCTGCGGGCGGCCCTCAAGGCGCACGTCGCGCAGGAGATCGGCGCGTTCGCGCGGCCCGACGACATCCGCTTCACCGATGCGCTCCCGAAGACGCGGAGCGGGAAGATCATGCGCCGCCTCCTCCGCGACATCGCCGCCGGCAAGGAGACGATCGGCGACACGACGACCCTCGAGGACTACTCGGTCCTCGCGCGCCTCCGCGAAGAGGAAGAGTAGCCGGTTTGGCGCTGCTGCTCACGAACACGCTCTCGGGGCGGAAGGAGCCGCTCCAGCCGCGGCGGCCGGGCGCCGTCGGCATCTACTGGTGCGGCGTCACCGTGTACTCGCGCGCGCACGTCGGGCACGCGCGGTTCCTCCTCGCCGCCGACGTCCTCGTCCGCCACCTCCGCGCGAGCGGCTTCGACGTCACCTTCGTCCGGAACCTCACCGACATCGAGGACAAGATCATTCGGCGCGCCGCCGAGGAGGGCATCACCCCGGCCGCCCTCGCCGACCGCGAAGCCCGCGCGTTCGCCGCCGACATCGCCGAGCTCGGCTGCCTCCCGCCGACGCACGAGCCGCGCGCCACCGCGCACATCCCGGAGATGGTCGCGCTCGTCGAGCGGCTCGTCGCGAAGGGGCTCGCGTACCCGGTCGCGGATGGGAGCGTCTACTTCCGCGTCCGCCGCTTCCCGGGCTACGGCAAGCTCTCGCATCGCCGCCTCGAGGACATGGAGGCCGGCGAGGACGTCGACCCCGCGAAGGAGGACCCGCACGACTTCGCGCTGTGGAAGGGCGCGAAGCCCGGGGAGCCCACGTGGCCGAGCCCCTGGGGTCCGGGGCGGCCGGGCTGGCACCTCGAGTGCTCCGCGATGTCGGCGCGCTACCTCGGGCAGCCCTTCGACGTCCACGGCGGCGGGACCGACCTCGTCTTCCCGCATCACGAGAACGAGATCGCGCAGTCGGAGGGCGCCGCGGGCGTCCCGCTCGCGAACCTCTGGGTCCACAACGGGATGGTGACGCTCGGGGGCACCGAGAAGATGTCGAAGTCGCTCGGCAACGTCTTCGCGATCGCCGACGCGACCGCGGTCGCCCCCGGCGAGGCGCTCCGCCTCCTCTTCCTCCAGACGCACTACCGCGCGCCGCTCGACTACTCTCGCGACCGCCTCGTCGAGGCGAGCCGGAGCCTCGAGCGCCTCTACGAGACGCTCGCGCGCGCGAACGAGGCGCTCGGGCCCGCGGTCCCGGTCGCCGTGGACGGCGCGCTCGCCGGCACGCGCTCGCCGTTCCTCGTCGAGTTCGCGGCCGCCATGGACGACGACCTAAACGCGGCGAAGGCGCTCGGCTTCCTCTTCGACCGCGCCCGCGACCTGAACCGCGCGCTCGACGGGGGCGACCGCGCGGCCGCCACGGCCGCCCGCACGGACCTCGCGCACGCCGCCCCGGTCCTCGGGATCCTCGGCCGGGAGCCCGCACGCTTCCTCGAGGACCTCCGCACGCGCGGGCGCACCCGCGCGGGCTTGAGCGAGGCCGAGATCGAGGCCGCGATCGCGGCGCGGAACGAGGCGCGGCGTCGCCGGGACTTCGCCGAAGCGGACGCCATCCGCGCCCGTCTCCGTGCACAGGGCATCTCGCTCGAGGACACGCCGTCCGGTACTGTATGGAAGGCCGGCTGAGGGACGACCGGCGGGGAGGTTCCCATGCGGAGGTGGTGGCTCTGGGTGGCCGGGCTCGGGGTGATGATCGCCGCCGGCGCGGCACGCGGCGACGAGATCTACCGCTGGACCGACGAGGCGGGACGCGTCCACATCTCGAACGCACCGACCGTCGGTGACCGTGCGACGGGCGTCGAGTCGGAGAGCATGCCGAGCGCGCCCGCAACGACCGCCGCCCCGGCGAACGCCGACGCCGCGCGCACGCCCGAGCAGGACGCGATCTCGAACGACGCCTCGATCCGCCGGAACGCCCTCGAGCGCGACCTCCGCGCCACCGAGCGCCGCCTGAAGGAGATCGACGCCCGGGTCGCGGACCTCGCGCGCGCGCGCACGCGCTTCGCGGGCGGCCTCGCGATGACCGGCGGCGTCGGGACGCACGCCGCCGAGCTCCGCTCCGAGGAGGAGAAGGCGCTGCTGGCGGAGCGGGAGCAGCTCCAGAAGCACGCCGACGAGGTCCGGGCGGACGCGGCCACGCTCCGCGACGAGGTGAGCGCCCGGCTCGGCGGAACGCCCGCGTGGTGGAACGATCTCCGCTGACGCCGACCCGGCGCGCGGCCGGGGCGGTCAGCCGAGGAGGGTCGCCATCAGGGCGAGCATGTCGCCGACGTGCCGCGTGATGAGGAAGTGCTCGCGGACGTGCTCGCGGCCGGCCGCCCCGACGCGTGCGCAGAGCGCGGGGTCCGCGAGGAGCTGGCGCGCGCGGAAGGCCGCGCCTTCGACCGAGTTCACGGTGAAGCCGGTCACGCCGTAGACGATCTGCGTCGTGATCCCGCCCGCGAAGCCGCCGATCACGGGCTTCGACTTCCACATCGCCTCCGCGACGCCGAGCCCGAAGCCCTCCCGCGTCGACTTCTGGAACACGATGGTCGCCGCCCGCTGGAGCGCGTTCACCTCGAGCCGTGCGGTCGGCGGCAGGTCGAGGACGTGGAGGTCGCGATCGCGGCTCGCCGCGTCGAGGACGTCGGCCGTGAGCTCGGCCCCCTCCGGGTCGTCGCTCTCCGCCCCGCCGACGAGCACGAGCCGGCAGTCGCACTGCCGCTTGACGAGCCGGTACGCCTCGATCACGCCGAGCGGGTCCTTGAAGCGGTCGAACCGCCCCACCTGGAGCAGGATCGGCTTATCGCGCGGGACGCCGAGGCGGGCGAGAATCGCGTCGACGTCCGCGGGCGCGAGCTCCCGGTTCTTGTCGCTCAGCGGGTCGATCGCGGGATGGATCAGGAACTGCGGGATCGGCAGGCGCTGCGCGAACGCGGGGAGCGAGAAGACGGCCGCGTCGTACTTGACGACGTACTGGCGGAGGAACGTCCAGGCGCGGCGCTGCGGGCGCGACACGTCGAGATGGCAGCGCCACACCCACACGCCCTCCTGCGGGCGCGCCTCGACGAGGCCGGTCGGGAGCGCGTCGTGCGTCATCACGACGTCGCCGTCGACGTCCATGGTCGTCGCGCGTTCGCGCGTGAAGTCGCGGAGCTCGTCGAGCACCTCCACCGGGAGGCGCTCCTCGCTTCCCTGGAGGGCGCGGTGGAGCGGCGCCGCGATCGCCGTCCCGGGCGTCGGGCCGTCCTGGTCGAGCGTCTCCCACGCCGACTCGACGCCGACCTCCTCGAGCAGCGGGACGAGGCCGCGGAGGATCTCCGCCACCCCGCCCACCTCCCGGCTCGCGCTGACGTTCACGAGCCGCCGGCCGCGGACGCGCTCCGAGAGCCGGCGGAGCGAGTCGATCGTCCCCGGCGGCGCGACGTCGCGGTAGTCGTCGAGCGTCGGCTGCGCCTCCGTCACCGATCCTCCAGCGTGTCGTCGCAGAGCCGGAGGAGCCGCCGGCGGACGTCCTCCAGCCCCGAGGTCGACGGATTGAGACGCGCGACGGCCGCGGCCAGGTCGGGCAGGCCGAGCTGCTCGTCGATCCAGGCCGCGAAGTCGTTCCGCCGCCGGCCCTTCCGGCCGCGCGCCTCGACGACGTGGACGTACACGCTCGCGATGTCGACCTCGGCGAGCGCCTCGCGGAGCTCCGCGAGCGTCCGCACCTTCCGTCCCGTCGGGATCTCCAGGATGCGCGACTGCATGAAGTAGAACGGCTCGCCGAAGATCACGCGCGGCACGCTCCCCAGGTGGGCGAGGTGGTCGTCGATGAGGCTCACGAGCTCCGTCCGGAGCGCCTCGAGATCGGGCATCTCCTGCGGGTCGATGATGCCGAGCTTCTCGCCGAGGACGCGGTCGCGCACCTGGATCGCCGCCCAGGTCGCGAAGTCGTTCGGGTACCCGCCGGGCAGGACGCGGGCGCGGAGGAAGACGCTGTGGGTGTGGAAGTAGATGCTGTCGAGGGGCACCTCCTCCAGGTGCTCGAGCAGCTCGCGCTCGTCGTAGACCCGGCGGCCGAGCATCTCGCAGAGCTCCCAGCAGCCGAGGAAGTGGAACGGCGTCCGGGCGGCGCGTCCGTTCACGGGTCCTCCGGCGCGAGCGCCAGGCGCTCGCTGAGCGCCGCAACGAGCGCCGCCGGCGCGTCGGGCGTGCTGCGACGCCACTCGAAGACCACCCGCTGCGCGCGCTCGAGATCGAGCGGCACCCCGGTCGCCGCGGCGAGGTCGAGGAGCGCCGTCACCTCCCGCGCGCGCGCCGGCAGCTCCGCCGCCGCGGACTCGAGCGCGGCCGTGAGACGGCTCGCGAGCCAGTCGACGGGGAAGCGCACGCCGCGGCGCCGGAGCCGCGCGCCCGCCGCCGCGAGCTCCTCGATCGCCGCCCCGGCGTCGAGACCCGCGACGATCGCGCTCGCGCCCTCCCAGCCGAGCAGCGCCGCGAGCGACGGCGGCATGGGGACGCCGTCGGACAGCACGACGTCGAGCAGCGGGCGGATCCGCTCGACGGCCGCGCGGCCCGCCGCCTGCACCGCCCCCGCGGCGTCGCGGCCGAGCGCGTCGAGGAGCGCCTCGCGCTGGACGCCGAAGAGATCGGCGAGCGTGAACGCGGCGTCGCCGGCGCGCGCCGCCGGCACGCCGTCCCGCATCGCCGCGGCCACGGGCACCCGCCTCGTCTCCCCGGTCGCGTGCTCGCGCACCTCGGCGTCGCCGGTGAGCCGGCCGTCCGCGGCGGCGGGCAGGACGACCGCGTATCCCGGCACGTCGGCGTCGCGGCCGAGGAGCCCGAGGAGGGCCGCCGACGCCGCGACCCGCGCGGGCGACGCCGCGGCCCCGCGCGCCGCGCGGCGGTACACCTCGGCGCCGTTCCCGCCGCCCGCGAGGTTGCTCCGTGCGGGCTCGAGCCGGGCGCAGAAATCGGCCTCGAGGCGGGTGCCGAAGCCGTCGGCGAGCTCGATCGCGCGGGCGGCGTAGCGCAGCACCTGGACGGGCTCGATCCCCGTGAGCTCGTCGAAGAACCACCCGCAGCTCGTCTGCATGAGGAGTGCGTGGCGCGCGAGCTCGAGCGCTCGCCGCGCGTGCCGGACGGCGGCCGCCGTCGGCGCCGCCGCCGCCTCCGCCGCAACGAACGCCTCGGTCCGCGCCGGGTCGAGCACGCACGCGACGTACCGGTCGCGGGCGCCCCACGGGTCGCGCAGGACCTCGCCCGCCCGGCGCTCGTACACGTTCGCGACCTGGTCGCGGAGCCAGTCGATCGCCGCACGCAGCGGAGCGCGCCACGCCTGGTTCCAGCTGGGCGGCCCGCCGACGCGGCAGCCGCAGTCGGCGCGCCAGCGCTCGACGCCGTGCGGGCAGCTCCACGACGTCCCCTCGGCGATCTCCACCTCGTCGGCCGGCGGGACGGCGTCGCGGAAGGCCGCGGGCGGGAGGAGCACCACGTGGCCTTCGGCCACGAGCGCGCGGAGCGCGAACGCGAGGGCCATCTCGCCGAAGCGGTGGTGGTGCCCGAACGTCTCCCCGTCGACGGCGACGGTGAGGAGGCCGTCGGCCGGCCCCTCGGCGAGCGCCGCGCGAAGCCGCGCGGCGAGCCCGGCGCCGTCGTGGAGGAGCGGCCCGAAGGCGACGTCGTGGGAGATGCCGGCGTCGCGGAAGACGACGTCGACGGACCGGCCCTCCCCGAGGACGCAGCGGTACACGCGCCGGGTGTCGAGCGTCTCGGGCCTCACCGTCTTCCACGCGCGCTCCGGGGCGCCGAGCGGCCGGACGCGGCGGGCCTGGTGCGGCGCGAGGATCGTGAGCCCGATGCCCGCGTCCGCGAGCGCCCGGAGCGCGGTCAGGTCGACGGCCATCTCGGGCAGCCACATGCCGTCCGGCGCGCGCCCGAAGCGCCACTCGAACTCCGCCCGACCCCAGAGGACCTGCGTGCGGACGTCGCGCGGCGTCGAGAGCGGGAGGATCGGATGCCCGTAGGCCTGCGCCCAGGCGTTCCCGCGACCCGTCCGCGCGATGCTCGCCGCGTCCGCGCGGCGGAGCGCCGCGAGGACGTCGGGCGCGTGCGGCGCGAGCCAGGCGAGGAGCGTCGGCCCGAAGTCGAAGCTCGTCCACTCGTAGTTGTTGACGAGCGCAGCGAGCCGGCCCGCGCCGTCGAGGACCCGGGCGGCGGCGTTCGGCGCGTAGCACTCGGCCGTGACCCGCGCGTTCCAGTCGCGGTGCGGCGCGGCCGACGCCTCCGGCTCGATCACCCCGAGCCACGGGTGCTCGCGGGGCGGCTGGTAGAAGTGCCCGTGGAGGCAGAGCGCACGCACGATGCGTCGCGATCCTAGACGCCGGGCGGCAGCGGCCCGACCGGCTCCCCGCGCGGCACGACGACGATGCCCGAGGCGTCGTGGTGCAGGGGGAGATCATCCGCGCTCGCGTCCCGGCCGGGCACGAGGCGCGCGCCCGCGGGCACCCGGTTCCACCGGTCGACGATCGCCCGCTCGAGGCGGGCGCCCCGCCCGACCTCGGTGTGGTCCATGACGATCGACCCCTCGACGACGGCCCCGCTCGCCACCTTGACCCCGCGGCCGAGGATCGAGCGCACGACCCGCGCCCCGTCGCCGACGACGGCGCCCTCGCCGATGAGGCTGTCCTCGAGATGGCCGCCGATGATCCGCACGGGCGGTCCCTCGGACGAGCGCGCGACGATGGGCCAGCGCGCGTTGTCGAGGTCGAAGCGCGGCTCGGTGCCGAGCTGATCCATCTGCGCGTCGTAGTACGACCGGATCGTCCCGACGTCCCGCCAGTACGCGCGCTCCTCGTACGGCTTCACCCCGGGGACCTTGTTCTCGCCGAAGTTGTACGCGAAGACCCGATGCGTCCCCACGAGCGCGGGCACGATCGTGCGCCCGAAGTCGTGCTCGGAGTCCCGGGCCGCGTCGGCGCGCAGCGCGTCGACGAGCACGTCCGTCGTGAACACGTAGTTCCCCATCGACGCGAGCGCCGCCGTCGGGTCGCCCGGCATCGGCACCGCGACGCGCGGCTTCTCGGTGAACCCCGTGATCCGGCCGTCGGCGGCGGTCGCCATGATGCCGAAGGCGGAGGCGTGCTCGAGCGGCACGGGGCGGGCGGCGACGGAGACGTCCGCCCGCACGGCGAGGTGCCGCGCGATCATCTGGCAGAGGTCCATGCGGTAGATGTGGTCGGCGCCGAAGACGGCGACGACGTCGGGGCCGAAGTCCTGGATGAGGTTCAGGTTCTGGAAGACGGCGTCCGCCGTCCCCTGGTACCAGCTCTCGCTCGCGCGCATCTGCGGCGGCACGACCGTGACGAACGTCTCGGGGAGCCGGCCGCCGATCCGCCACGTCGCGCTCAGGTGCTCGATGAGCGACTGCGACTTGTACTGCACGAGGACGTAGAGCGCGTAGATGCCGGAGTTGACGAAGTTGGAGAGGACGTAGTCGATGATCCGGTGGCGGGCGCCGAAGGGCACGGCCGCCTTGCTGCGCGCGCGCGTCAGGGGCTGGAGGCGGTCGCCCTTGCCGCCGGCCATCACGATGCCGAGCACTCGAGGCACGAGGCGGCATTAAGGCGGCATCGCCACGAGCGGTCAAGTCCGGTTGCTCGTCCGAGCCCGAGTCGCTAAGAGAGCCGGGCGCGGTGACGCGCACAGGGGAGGTCGAAGGGCGACCATGCGAGAGACGACACGATCCGCCGCGCGTCTCCTCATCGCGACGCTCTGCTCCGTCGTCGTCGCCGGACCCGCGCTCGGCATGGGCGGCTTCGGCGGCACCCGCGAGTCGGGCGCGCCGGTGCGCGAGTATCGCGGCGTCCTGACGGACGTCGACGGCCACCGCATGGAGCTGACGCGCGTCACCGTCGGGGGCGACACGACGCTCGAGGGCGAGCTCGGGCGCGGGCGGCTCCGGATCCCGTTCGACAACGTGGCGCGCGTCCGCTTCGAGCCCTCCGACGGCGGCCGCGACCGCGTGCGCGCGGACGTGACGCTGCGCGAGGGCGAGCCGGTCTCGATCCTCGTCCGCAGCTCGACGACGATCTACGGGCAGACGCCGGGCGGCGCGTACCAGATCCGCGCGCGGGATCTTCGCAGCCTCGAGCTGGCGGCGCACTGAACGCTCGCGTCGTTCTCATGGCGGGCGGGCTCCGGCGGTGAGGACGAGCGCGCTCGTCGCGGCGGCGGCGCTCGCGCTCGCCGTGCTGGCGCCGCGCGCCGCGCGGGCGTTCGACGTGAAGGTCTGGCCGCTCTTTCGGTACGCCAGCTCCGGCGACACCGTACGGTGGTCGGCGCTCGGGCCGTTCGTCGAGTTCACACGGACGGGGGAGCGGCGCGATTTGCGCATCCGGCCGGTGCTCTGGCTCACGCAGCGCCGGGGGCCGGTGCCCGACGACCGGGCCGAGATCCTCTTTCCGATCGCGTCGAGCCGCTGGGAAGAAGGGTATCGGAGCTTCCGCCTCCTCCTCTTCACGTACCGGACGAGCCCCGAGCCGGGGACGCCGCACGCGCCGGGCGCGCTGCCGCCGCCGGAGCTCTGGGGCAGCCGCTTCACGCTCTTCCCGCTCGTCTGGTACCGCCACCGCCCGGCGGAGCGGCCCCGCTTCTCGTTCCTCCCCTTCTACCTCGACCTCGACGACGTCCTCGGCTTCGACAACGTGCACGCCGTCCTGTTCCCCGCGTACCTGCGCCTGCGGCAGCCGCGTGTCGAGCGGCGCTACTTCGGCTTCTTCGTCTCGACCGTCGGCGGACCCGACGGGCGGGGCTTCCGCGTGTTCCCGTTCTGGGGGACGAAGGAGATCGTGGGCCGCGAGCGGACGCGGTACGTGCTCTGGCCCTTCCACATCCGGAGCGACGTGTTCGTCCCCGGCTGGGGCTGGGAGCACCGCCGCGTCGACCTGCCCTTCGTCTCCGCCATCGACGGCCCTGCGCGCACGAGCCGCGCCTACGGCCTCTTCGCGCACACGCACACCGTCGACCGGCGCCGGAACGAGGAGGCGATCGGCGCGCCGTGGCCCCTCTACTACCGCGCGCGCCGTCTCGGCGAGGAGCGCCATCACGTCTGGCGGCTCGTGCCGATTTACGGTAGGAGCGACACGGGCGGCGTCTCGTCGCGCTTCTATGCCTGGCCCGCGTACCGCACCAAGGCGCAGGACGTCGACGACTTCCACTACCGGCGGGACGACGTGATGCTCTTCGCGTGGCGGCGCCAGAGGCTCGAGAGCGCCGACACCGGCCGCCGGGAGAGCCTCGTCACGGTGCTGGGCGCGCTCCGGAGCGAGCGCGAGAACGCGCGGCGCTTCGGCCAGACGCCGGCCCTCGCCGACAGCATCCTGCCGAAGAACCGCGGCGTCCTCGCGCTCTGGGCGCCGCTCTCCGGCGTCTTCCGCTGGGACACGGCGCCCGACGGCTCGCGCGAGTGGAACCTCCTCTGGGGGCTCGTCGCACGCGAGCGCGGCCATCTCCGCGGACCGATCCACGTCGACCTCGGCGACGGCGATGGGGGTTGAGGCACTCCGCGAGCCCCGCCCGCCGGGGTTCGTCGCGCGGCTCGGCGCCGGCGTCCTCGGCGTGCTCCAGGTCCTCGGCGAGGCGAGCCGGCTGTTCGTCGCGGCGCTCGGCACCTCGGCGCATGCGGCGGCGACGCCCGACCGCGCGCGCGTCACGGCGCAGCTCGTCCGCGTCGGGACGGACACCCTCCCGATCGGCGCGCTCCTGTCCCTCTTCGTCGGGATGGTCCTCGTCGTGCAGTCGGCCGACCAGCTCCGCGAGGTGAACGAGAGCGTCCTCGGGCCGATCGTCGGCCTCGCGATGACGAAGGAGCTGGGGCCCGTCATGATGGCCTTCCTCCTCGCCGGCCGCGCCGGGTCGGCGATGGCCGCCGAGCTCGGCTCGATGACGGTCTACGACGAGGTGAGTGCGCTCCGCACGATGGACATCGACCCGGTCCGCTTCCTCGTCATGCCGCGGTTCCTCGCGGCCACGCTCGCGCTCCCGATGCTGGTCCTGTACTCCGACTTCATCGGCGTCGCGGGCGGCGCGGCGGTCGTCGCGGTCGACCCGGCGATCCGGCTCTCCGTGAACGAGTACTTCGCGCGCATGCTCGAGTGGGTGCATTTCGGCGACGTGATCCTCGGCCTCGTGAAGGGCGTCGTCTTCGGCATGATCGCGTCCGTCGTGCCGTGCGCGTTCGGGCTCCGCACCCGCGGCGGCACGGAAGGCATCGCGCGGTCGACGACGGCGGCGGTCGTGTGGAGCTTCATCCTGATCCTCCTTTTCGACTTCCTGATCGTCCGCGCGAGCTTCGCCGGCTGATGGCGACCGCCGCGCAGACCCGCCACGGCGTCGCGGTCGAGCTCACGGCCCTCCGGAAGAGCTACGACGGCCACGCCGTCCTCCGCGGCGTCGACCTCGTCGTGACGCCCGGCGAGCTCCTCGCGATCGTCGGCCAGAGCGGCACGGGCAAGTCGGTCCTCCTCCGCCAGATCATCGGCCTCGAGTGTCCCGACGCCGGGCGGATCGCGGTCGGCGGGATCGAGCTCGCGCGCTGGCTCGCGGTGCCGCCCGAAGAGAAGCCGTTCCGGATCGCGATGGTCTTCCAGAGCGCCGCGCTCCTCGCGTCGCTCAGCGTGGCGGAGAACGTCGCGCTGCGGCTCCGCGAGCACGGCCGGCGCACCGCCGCGGAGATCGCCGACACCGTCGCGCGCGTCCTCGAGCAGGTGGAGCTCGCGGGGACGGAGCGCAAGCACCCGAGCGAGCTCTCGGGTGGCATGCGGAAGCGCGTCGCGATCGCGCGCGCCCTCGCCGTCAGTCCGGAGCTCATCCTCTACGACGAGCCGACGGCCGACTTGGACCCCATCCTCACCGAGCAGATCGGCACCCTGATCCGCCGCATCCGGACCGACCGCGGCAACACGCAGATCATCGTCACACACAACCTCCCGCTCGCGCGCGCCATCGCGGACCGGATCGCGGTGCTCGACGCGGGCCGCATCGTCGAGTGCAGCACGCCGGCGGAGCTCGGCCGGAGTCGGCACCCGCTCGTCCGCGAGTTCCTCCGCGCGGCGGCGCTCGGACACGAGGAGCATCCATGTTGACGAACGAGCAGCGCATCGGGCTCTTCTTCATCGTCGGCGTCGTCCTCCTCTTCGTCGCCGTCGAGCTGACGCTCGGCGTCGGGATCCTCCGCAGGCGCTACACGCTCTACGCGACCTTCCGCGACGTCCAGGGCCTCGACACGGGCGCCGACGTCCGCCTGGCAGGCATCAAGGCCGGGCGCGTCGCCGGCATGCGGATCGAGGACGGCCACGTGCGCGTCGCGCTCGCGATCGACGGCGGGCTCGTCGTGAAGAAGGACTCCGTGGCGACGCTCGACTTCCGGGCCCTCAGCGGGGAGCGGTTCGTGTCGCTCTCGCTCGGCACGCCGAGCGCAAAGCCCGCCGAGCCGGGCGACGTCCTCGAGGGCGAGACGCCCGCGAGCTTCACCGACGTCGTGAATCAGCTCTCGTCGGTCGCGAGCTCCGTGAACGACCTCGTGACGAACCTGAACGACAGCTCGAGCCGCCTCCTCGGGGGCCTCGCCGACCTCGTCGAACGGAACCGGACCGCGCTCTCGGACGTGGCGGGGAACCTCGCCTCCATCACGACGAAGCTCGACCGCGGCACGGGGACCCTCGGCCTCCTCCTGAACGACCCGAAGCTCTACGACCGCGTCACCGAGACGATGGGCGACGTGCGCCAGTCCGTGCAGGACCTGGGGCGCGTCGCGCACGACCTCGCGGACGGGCGCGGGACGCTCGGCAAGCTGCTCACGCAGGACGACGGGCTCTACGGCCAGGTGCGCGAGACCATGGACGACCTGAGCGAGACCGCGCGCAACGCGCAGGAGATCACCCAGAGCCTCCGCGCGGGCGAGGGCACGATCGGCAAGGCGCTCACCGACGACGCGCTCTACACCGAAGCGGAGGACACCCTGCGGACGGTCAACCGCGCGACGCAGTCGGTCGAGGACCAGGCGCCCCTCTCGATCCTCGGGACGATCGTCACGAGCCTCTTCTGAGCGCGGAGGCCGAGCCAAGCGGTTGACGGGCGGCGCACGCGAGACGGGGGGCCGACCGCCGCCCCACGCCGTCCGGCGGCCCCCGGGCGCGCGGCTGGCACGCCGCCTGCTAGCCGCGCCGATGGCCGTCGAGGTCTCGATCATCGTCTGCGCCTACAACCGCGCCCGCCTGCTCGCGCGCGGGCTGCGCTCCCTCCTCGCACAGGACTTCCCGCCGGAGCGGCTCGAGATCATCCTCGTCGACGACGGCTCGACCGACGACACGCCCGAGGTCGCGCGGCAGGCCGCGTCGGCCCTGCCGCCCGGCCATCTGCGCTACGTCGCGCTCTCGAAGCCGGCGGGCCTCTACCGGAGCCCCGCGCGCGCGCGCAACGTCGGGCTCTGGGCGGCGCGCGGGTGGCTCGTGATCCTGACCGACCCGGAGATCGTCGCCGGCCGGCGTGCCGTGTCGATGCACTACGCGCTGCACCGCGACTCGCCGGTCGAGCTGGTCGCGACGACGGCTCCGTGGATGGTGTCCCCGGAGGGCACGGCGGCTCCCGGGACGCTCGACGGCGACGACGACGTCGCCGCGCTCCGGCGGAAGCTCCGGCCGACGGACGTCACACGCGACGACGCGAAGGGCCCGCATTTCGACGCCCACTTCGCGTCGTTCAAGCGCTACTGGGCGTACGCCAACGGCGGCGTGAACGAGCGCTACGAGTCGTGGGGCTTCGAGAGCACGGACTTCTGCCGGCGTCTCCACTGGCACGGGCTCGGACACGTGCAGGACGTCGGCGCGGAGGCGGAAGTCTGCCACCTGTGGCACGACCGGCCTCCAGGATGCGACGACGCCCGGATGCGCGAGATCGAGGACTTCCTCAACTGCGGGGACCGGAACTTCGTCGTGAACGCGCTGCGTCCGCACGGGATCGACCTCCGCGGCCTCGGCGGCGCGGAGGCGTATGCGGCGGCGCGCGAGGCGCTCCTGCGGATGACGCCCGTCGAGCTCGCGCGGGTGCTGCTCGGGACCGTCCCGCAGCAGGGACCGTTCGCGGACCGCATCACGCGCTTCCGTCTCCATCGTCCGGGCGACCCGATCTACGACCTCGAGCCGTGGATCGGGCTTCGGCATCTCACCGACTGGGACGACTGGACGACGGCCCTCGCGTGGATCGACCTCGCGCGTCGCGACTGGCCCGCGGACGACGGGCTCCGATTGGAGCAGGCGAAGCTGCTGCTCAAGCTGGGCCGCGTCGAGGAGGTGGAGCAGCTCCTGACGAACGCCTGATGAGCGCCACACCGCGGCCGCCCGCGGCGTGGAGCGTCACCGTGCGGAACGCCGCGAACGGCGGGTCGAGCCCGTTCGCGCCCTCGCCCTCGGGCGTGACCGAGACGCCGAGCACGTCCTTCCCGTCGCCGCGCCAGTGGCCGGCGACGGGGAAGGTGTACCCGCGCCAGCCGAGGTGCAGGAGCCGCTGCCCGAGCGGCGCGCCGTTCAGCTCGACGCGGAGCCGCGAGCAGGCGTGTGCGGCGTCGCGCACGCGCGGCCGGAGGACGACCCGGACTGCGGCGACCCGGCCCGGCGCGGGGCCGAGGGCGATCGTCGCCGCCGGCGCCCAGAGCCAGACGCCGCGCCGCACGTCGCCCTTCACCTCCGCACGCCACGCGCCGCGGAGCGCGCCCCTCCCGAGCGCCGTCGCGAGCTCGACCGCGGCGAGCCGTCGTCCGGTGGGCACGCCGCCGTCGATCCACAGATGCCAGCCGGCGAGCGTCGCGCCGAACGCCCCGGCCGAGAGCGCGGCCGCCGCACCGATCGTCGCGGCGCGGACCCACGGCCGCGGATGCGCGAGCGCGAGCACCGCGAACCCGCTCACGAGAGCCGTCGTCCCGACGACGTCGCAGGTCGAGTGGTGCTCGGTGTAGACGCGCGCCGTCCCGACGACCACGGCCGCGCCGAGCGCCAGGAGCCACCCCGCGCCGAACCGCCGTCCAACCGCGCCGCGCCAGAGGCAGACGACGACGAGCGCGCAGAGGACGGTGTTGCCGACGTGCCCGCTCGGATAAGCCCCGCCGACCCACGAGAGGTTCTCCGCGTCGGGGCGGGGGCGGTCGACCGCACCCTTCATGACGTCGACGAGGAGCGTTCCGGCGAGGAGCGCGGCAAGGGCGGTCGGCACGACCGCGCGCGCGGAGGCGCCGCGCGCGAGCCGCACGCCGAGGACGAGGACGAGCAGACCGAAGCCGACGGGGCGCGTCCAGGCGCTGACCCCCACGAAGAGCCGCTGCCCGGCGCACGTCCGCACGGCCTCGACCCACGGCGCGACCGCGAGGTCGAGCGCGTGGACGAAGGGGAGCGCGGCGGCGAGCGCGAGGAGGAGGACGGCGAGCGCCGTCTCCCCGGCGCCGCTCGGCCGCGGTGGGGGCGTCTCCGTCACCCGACCATCGTGAGCCCACCGGATACGCTCAGCACCTGGCCCGTCACGTAGGCCGCCGCCTCGGACGCGAAGTACGCGACTGCGCCGGCCACGTCCTCGGGCTCGGCGAGGCGGCGCATGGGAATCGCCCGCCGCAAGCCCTCGAGGATGCTCGCGCCGCGCTCCCCGGCCATGAGCTCGCGGAGGAGCGTCGTGTTCGCCGGGCCGGGGCAGACGACGTTCACGGTGATCGCGTGCCGGGCGACCTCGCGCGCGAGCGCCTTGGAGAACCCGATCACGCCGGCCTTGCACGCCGAGTACACGGACTCGCCCGTCGACCCGACGCGTCCCGCGTCCGAGGCGACGGTGACGATCCGGCCCCGGCCGCGCGCGATCATGCCGTCGAGCGCCGCGCGCGTCGCGTTCAAGACGCCCTTCAGGTTGACGGCGATGAGCCGGTCCCAGAGCGCCGGGTCGCTCTCCGCGAACGGCCGGAGGTGGTCCCAGCCGGCGTTGTTGACGAGGATCGCGAGCGGCCCGAGCGCGTCCTCGACCGTCCGCACGGCGGCCCGCATCGCATCGAGGTCGGTCACGTCCGCAGCGAGACCGGCCGCGCGGCCGCCCGCCGCCCCGACCTCCGCGGCGACGGCCGCCGCCGACCCCCCGTCCAGATCCGTCACGCCGACCGCGACGCCGTCTGCGGCCAGCCGGAGCGCGATCGCGCGTCCGATGCCGCGGCCGGCGCCGGTCACGAGCGCGACGGCCGGCGGCGAGGTCACGAGCCCCGGCGCGGCAGCCCGGCGGTGAAGGTGCCGGTCACCGCGACGTCGCCCCGCTGCGTCGTCGCGACCACCTCGCCGTCGATCCGCCCCTCGCCCGCCTCCTCGTACTTCCGCGTGACGCGGCCGCGGCACGTGATCGTGTCGCCCGGCCACACGCGGTTCGCGAAGCGCACCTTGTACCGGCGGAGGCTCGCGGGTCCCACGAAGTCGGTCACGCACTTCGCGACGAATCCCGCCGTCAGCATCCCGTGTCCGAAGACGGTCGGGTTGCCGGCGGCGCGGGCGAGCTCCTCGTCGTGGTGGATCGGGTTGAAGTCGCCGGACGCGCCGGCGTAGCGGACGAGGTCGGTCCGCGTGAGGCGCTCGACGACGAAGGGCGGGAGCTCCTGCCCTTCGACGACGTCCTCGTACGACCGCGTCGCCATCGGCGTCAGGCCCGCACGGCGTCCGCGGTCTCGATCACGGTGCTCCGCGTGTACGCGACCACGGTCCCCCGCTGGTTCCGGTACTCAGTCTCCCCGATCACGAAGAGCATCTTCCCCCCGCGCTTCCCCGCCTTCTCGAAGACCTCCTTCGTGCGCGAGCGGAACGTGAGCACGTCGCCCGGGCGGATCGGCGCCAGATACTCGAACTCCTGCTCGCCGTGGAGCAGCCGGCGGTAGTCGAGCTTCACCGCGCTCCGCGTCGCGCCGAGGTCGCCCACCCAGTGCGCCACCGTCATGAGGAAGGTCGGCGGCGCGACGCACGCCGCCTCGTCGGCGTAGACGGGGTTCGGGTCCTTCACGGCCTTCGCGAACTCGCGGATCTTCCCGAGCTCGACCCGCATCGTCCCCTCGGGACCCCAGACGCCGATCCGTGCGCGGTCGATCTCGGCCATGCGCCGGCCGTCAGAGCTCGATCAGCTGGGCGACCAGCTCGCGGTTCCACACCGCGTCGCCGAAGGTCACCTCGGAGCTCTTCGCGCGCTTGAAGTAGAGGTGCATGTCGTGCTCCCAGGTGAAACCGATCCCGCCGTGGATCTGGATCCCCTCGCCGGCGGTGTGGCGGTACGCGTCGGAGGTGTAGGCCTTCGCCATGGCGGCGGCGAGCGGCGCCTCGGGGACGTCGTTCGCGACGGCCCACGCCGCGTAGTACGTGGCCGACTTCGAGCTCTCGACCTCGACCAGCATGTTGGCGCACTTGTGCTGGATCGCCTGGAAGCTGCCGATGGGGCGGCCGAACTGCTCGCGCACCTTGGCGTACTCGACCGACATCTCGAGCACCTTCTGCGCCCCGCCGCACATCTCGGCGCAGAGCCCGACCTTGCCGCGGTCGACGATGCGGTCGAGGAGCCTCCACCCCTCGCCCGGCGCGCCGAGGACGGCGTCCGCGCCGACCGCCACGTCGGCGAGCTCGACCTCGCAGATCTTTCGCGTCTGGTCCATCGAGTTGAGGAGCTTCGGCGCGACGCCGCGCGCCTTCGCGTCGACGAGGAAGAGCGTCACGCCCTCGGGCCCCTTCGAGCCCGGCAGGCGCGCGGCGACGATCAGGAGGTCCGCCGTGTGCGCGTCGCCGACGAACATCTTCGTGCCCGAGAGCCGCCACCCCGCGCCGTCCTTCCTCGCCTCGAGCTGGATGCCGTCGGCGTCCCAGCGCGCGTCGAGCTCGAGCTGCGCGAGCGTCACGCGGAGGTCCCCCGTCGCGAGCTTCGGGAGGTAGCGCTCCTTCTGCGCCGCGCTTCCGCCCTCGAGGAGCGCGGTGCCGCCGACCACCGCCGTCCAGAAGTACGGGCCCGGGAGCACGACGCGCCCCATCTCCTCGAGCACGACGACGAGGTCGACGAAGTCCATCCCCGAGCCGCCGTACTGCTCGGGCAGGATGAGGCCCATCCAGCCGAGCTCGCCCATCTTCTTCCAGACGGCGTCCGTGAACCCCCGCTCGTCGTCCATCATCCTGCGGACGTACGTCATGGGGGCTTCCTTCGCGAGGAAGTCGCGCGCCGACTGGCGCAGCATCTCCTGCTCTTCGCTGAAGCCGAAATCCATGTCCTACCTCACCGCATATCGCACGCGGTCGTCAAGGCGAGCGTCAGCCGTTCGCGAGCACGGTCACGCAGCCGACGGCGCCCGGGCCGCCCAGGTTGTGGGCGAGCCCGATCTCCGCGTCCTTCACCTGCCGCGCGCCGGCCTTGTGCCAGAGCTGCTGGCAGACCTCGTAGATCATGCGGACGCCCGTCGCGCCGATCGGGTGGCCGAAGGACTTGAGCCCCCCGCTCGGGTTGACCGCGACCCCGCCCCCGCCGATGCTCGCGCGGCCCTCCGCGACGTAGCGCCAGCCTTCGCCCGGGGCGCAGAGACCCAGGTCCTCGTAGTTCAGGATCTCCGTGATCGTGAAGCAGTCGTGGACCTCCGCCAGGTCGAGGTCGTCGACCCCGATGCCCGCCTGCTCGTACGCCGAGCGCGCCGCGCGCTGCGTCGCCGGGAAGCCCGTGTAGCCGAAGCCCGGCTTCAGGTAGGGCTCGCCCGACGTCACGGAGAGGCCGAGGCCCTTCACGCGGATCGCGTCCGGGCGGATCTGCTTCGCGACGTCCCGCCGGCAGACGACCGCCGCCGCCGCGCCGTCCGTCGTCGGGCAGCAGTCGAAGAGGCCGAGCGGGCTCGAGATGAGCGGCGCGGCCAGGACCTGCGCCTCGGTCACCTCCATCTGGAAGTGCGCCTTCGGCGACATGGTCCCGTGGTGGTGGTTCTTCACGGCCACCTTCGCGAGCGCCTCCTTCCCGATCCCGTAGGTCTTGAAGTAGCGGTTCGCCGCCATGGCGAAGAGCGAGGGCGCGGTCGTGCCGTGCCCGACGACGGGGTGCGTGCCGAACGTGCCGAGCCCGCGCTGCCCCGAGTCGCGGAGCTTCTCGAAGCCGAGGGCCAGCGCGCAGTCGTACATCCCGGACGCGACCGCCATGCAGGCGTTCCGGAACGCGTCCATGCCCGACGCGCAGTAGTTCTCGACCCGCGTGATCGGGATGTCGTAGAGCTTCAGGTGGTCGGCGAGCGCGGTGCCGGCGAAGCCGCTCTGGAGCGTCCCGACCCACGCGGCCTCGATCCGCCCGGGCTCGATCTTCGCGTCGGCGAGCGCCTCCGCGAAGGCGTCGACCACGAGGTCCTCGGCCGAACGGTCGTAATGCTCGCCGAACTTGCTGCATCCCACGCCGACGACGGCGACCTGATCGCGGATGTTCATGATGCCGGCCTCGCCTTCCAGAAGTAGTTCGGGAATCCGCCGCCCTCGTGGAGCTTCCGGAACGTCAGCTCGAGCGGCATGTCGATCTCGACGCGCTCCGGCTCGCAGTCCGTGAGCTGGCAGTACAGGCGGCCGCCGCCGTCGAGGTCGACGACGGCGTGCGTCGTGGGCGGGTCGGGGCTCTCGAAGAGGTAGTCGTTGGTGAAGGTGAAGAGCCTCCCGCGCCGGGCGAGCTTCACGTCCTGGAGGCCGCCCGCGTGGCCGCACTCGATGCAGACACGGTGCTTCGGGAACTGCACCGTGCCGCACCGCGGACACTTGCCGCCGTAGAGCGGCAGCAGCTCCTTCCGGTCGCGGAAGAGGACGACGGGCGTGGAGACGTCGGCCGACGTCGTCTCCCGGCGGACGAGCTTGCGGAAGCGCGCGTAGCGGCCGTAGGACGGAAGCGTCCGCTTCGTCTCGATCTGGCGGTGGACGCCCTGCCCCGCGACGGCCGCGGCGCCCGTCGCGCGGAGCACGAGCGCGTCGGCGCCGTCGCCATAGCCGACGACGAGGAGGAGGTCGCCGGCCTTCGCCCGCTCGAGCGCCGCGGCGAGCATGAGGAGCGGCTGCGCCGTCCCCGTGTCGCCGAGCGTCGTCCAGAAGCCGTCCTGGAGCTGCGTCTTCGGGTCGAGCCCGAGCGCCTTCGCGACGCCCGCCGGCGCGCGCGGGCTCGGCGTCGGGAGGATCACCGTCGCGAGGTCCCGAGGCCCGACCTTCGCCTTGCCGAGGACCCCCTCGACGACGTCGCCGAGGACGCGCGCGTACCCGAGCCGCGACTCGAACGCGCCGGGGAAGCCGCGCGGGAACTCCTGCTCCTTCGTGCGCCACGTGCCGAGGAACTCGTCGGCGACCGTGTGCGTCGCGACGACCTCCGCCGCGCCGGCGCCGGCGCCGAGGAGGACGGCCGCCCCGGCGTCGCCGTAGCTCTGCTCGCTCGGGGAGTCGGGCTCGCCCAGGCGGCAGTCGCCGGCCGCGACGAGCACGGTCTGCGCGCTCGCACCCGCGATCGCATCGAGCGCGGCGAGGATCGCCGACGTGCCGGCGCGGAGCGTGTCGGTGAAGTCGAGCGTCCGCGTCGTCGCCGGGAGGTCGAGCACGGTCGCGATCGTCACCGCCCCCTGCTTCTCGGCGAAGGGCGACGTCGTGGTGGCGAAGAAGACGGCGTCCGGCTGCGCGGACTCGCCGAGCGCCACGGCCGCGTTCACGGCGAGCGTCAGGCTGTCCTCGTCGTGGTTCGCGACCGCCTTCTCGCCGCCGGCCGGCGCGCCGCCCCACTCCTTCGCGACGAGCTCGCGCGGCAGGCGGTAGCGCGGCACGTACCCCGCGGCCCGCAGGATCCCGGCCACGGTCAGACCACTCCCCGCGCGCGGAGCCCCGCAACGTCCGCCGGCGAGTAGCCGAGCGACGCGAGGATCTCGTCCGTGTGCTGGCCGAGCGTCGCGGGCGGCGTGCGGAAGGCAGGCGGCGTCGCCGAGAGCTTCACGGGATTGCCGAGCGTCCGCCGCGCGACGCCGCGCTCGTCCGGCATCTCGATCACCATTCGGCGGTGGCGGACCTGCGGGTCCGCCAGCGCTTCGGAGAGCTTCGCGACGGGGCCGAAGCAGACGTCGAGGTCGGCCAGCTCGGCCACCCACTCGGCCATCGTGCGCTCGCGGAACCTCGCGCGCAGCACGCGGAACATCTCCTCGCGCTCCGCGCCCTCCGCGAACTGCTTCGCCGCCAGCTCCGGGTGCCCGAGCCGCTCGCAGAGCGTCCGCCAGAAGTGCGGCTCGAGCGCGCCGACGGTGACGTGCCGGCCGTCCTTCGTCTCGTAGAGCGCGTAGCACGGATGGTGGCCCGTGAGATACGTGTCGCCGCGCGCCGGCTCCGCGCCGTCGACGAAGTAGCGGAGCGCGTTGATCACCTGCCAGGCGACCACGCCGTCCATCATCGCGATGTCGACGAACTGGCCGGCGCCCGTCTCCTCGCGGGCGAGGAGCGCCGCCAGGATGCCGACGGCCGCGGTGAGGCTTCCGCCGCCGATGTCCGCCACCTGGACGCCGGGGATCGCCGGCGGGCCGCCCGCTGGGCCGGTGAGCCCGATGACGCCCGCGAAGCCCAGGTAGTTGACGTCGTGCCCGACCCGGTCGCGGTACGGTCCGTCCTGCCCGTAGCCCGAGATCGAGCAGTAGATGATGCGCGGGTTGAGCTCCCGGAGCGTCTCCCAGTCGACGCCGAGCCGCGCCGCGGCGCCCGGCCGCGACCCCTCGAGCACGACGTCCGCGTCCTTCGCGAGCCGGTGGAAGATCGCGCGCCCTTCCGGCGCCTTCAGGTTGAGCGTCAGGCTCCGCTTGTTCCGCGCGAGCGGCGGAATCCCGATCCCCATCGGATCCGCCGGCGCGCAAACGGACACGACGTCCATCCCGAGGTCCGCGAGCAGCATCGAGCAGTACGGTCCCGGCAGCTGCCGGGACAGGTCCAGCATCCGAAACCGCGACAGCGCGAGCGGCATGACCCCGTGTGGGTACTAGAATCCCCCCCACGTGGCAACGAACGGGCCGCCCGCGCGCGAATGCGGGGCGCCGGGAACGACCCGCGGGCGCCCCTCGCGCGCAGCTCGACTAGTGCCCCGCGTTCACGAGCGCCGCGACGGTGAACCAGTCGTCGGTCACGCCCGCCTTCTCCCCCTGATGGTAGTACCACCCCTGCTCGCCCGGGAAGCGCGGGCTCGGAAGCGACGCCTTCGTCGCGTGCTCGAGCTGTATGTCGACCATCACGATCGCCGGAGCGAACGGCCACTCGTCCTCGTACGTGATGGCGCCCGACACCGGCGCCTGCTTGCGGAACGTGACGTCGTTGATCCAGATCTTCCAGAGCTCGCCCGAGCGGTCGTAGATGTCCGTGTACGGGATGCCCCACGCCTCCTTGTCGATGAAGAGGACGCGCTTCGAGTACGCGTACTGCGGGAGCTTCGACACGCCCTCGATGACGTACACCTTCCGCTTCTCCCAGTTGTCGTTGAACGCCCAGTCGACCTTGTCGTCCCACTTGACCGGGTAGTGCTCGGCGTGCACGACGCCGATGAGCTCCTTCTCGCCGAGGTACTTCCACGACATCCACGCGATCTGCCCCGCGTAGCCGTAGTAGCTGTCGACGTCGGTGTCCTGGCCGAAGAGCGCGTCGGAGCGCTGCGCGGTGGAAAGGCGCCGGACGCGGCGAAGCGACGGGAGGTAGAGCCACGAGTCGTCCTGCTTGGACGGATCGAGGTAACGGTTCCCGAGCGCGCCAACGCCCTTCAGGTCGAACGGCTCGAGGATCGGGTAGAGCCCCTGCTGCGCGCGATAGCCGCTCGGGTTCGGCTTCTCGGGCTTCGGATCCTGGTAGAGCCGCGCGACCCAGAAGAGGCGGCGGAAATGGTCCAGCAGGAAGTGCCGCTCGACGGTCATGGGCCCGTGGTCCGCGATCGCGCCCGTGTCGGCGTCGAAGTTCCGCAGATCCGTGTCGTCGATGCCGTTCACGAACCCGTAGTCGTAGTTCCACATGATCTTGAGCGCGATCTGCGGGTCCTTCGGGTCGATGTTGGGAAAGGGCTGGCCGGCGACGTAGTTCTGGAGCGTCAGGCCGTCGGGGCTGAGCTTCACCTGGCCCGAGTACTTCTCGGTCGCCTCTTTGTACGCCTTCGGCCATTCGACGCGTCGGGTCTCGACGATGTTGATCGGAAACCCGTGCCTGATGCACCACTCGAGCCCGGGCGAGATCAGGTCCTTCACCTTGTCGATGTTCTGGTCGGTGATCTTGTCACCGGGCACGACGTCGGCGCGCGCGGGGGTGGCGCCGAGCAGAGCGACGACGACGGCGAGGACCGGCGCGATGTGCCGAACGAGCGGAGCTTCCATGGCTGTCTCCCCCAACGAAGAGACGCCGCCGGACGGTGCGCCGGCGGCGTCCGCCTGATCACGTCTACGAGCGCCCCGCCGCGCGCGTCAATGCCCTGCGTTCACGAGCGCGGCCACCGTGAACCAATCGTCGGTGACGCCCCACTTCTCACCCTGGTTGAAGTACCGGCCCTGCTCCCCGGGGAAGCGCGGGCTCGGGAGCGATGCCTTCGTCGCGTGCTCGAGCTGCATGTCGACCATCACGATCGCCGGGACGAAGCCCATCTCGTCCGCGTACTCGATCGCGCTCGACCCCTCTGCCTTCTTCCGGAAGCTGTAGTCGTTGATCCAGATCTATCCCGAGCTCGCCGGAGCGGTCGTAGATGTCCTGGCCGAAGAGCGCGTCGGAGCGCTGCGCGGTGGAGAGACGGCGGACGCGCTGGAGCGACGGGAGGTAGAGCCAGGAGTCGTCCTGCTTCGCGGAGTCGACGCAACGGTTGCCGAGCGCGCCGACGCCCTTCAGGTCGAACGGCTCGAGGATCGGGTAGAGCCCCTGCTGCGCGCGGTAGTCGCTCGGGTTCGGCTTCTCGGGCTTCGGATCGACGTAGAGCCGTCCGGTCCAGAAGAGACGGCGGAAGTGGTCGAGGAGGAAGTGGCGCTCGACGGTGAGCGGGCCGTGGTCCGCGATCGCGCCCGTGTCGGCGTCGAAGTTACGGAGATCGACGTCGTCGGTCGTGAGGAGCTGGTAGTTGTAGTTCCACATGATCTCGAGCGCGATCTGTGGGTCCTTCGGGTCGCAGTCGATCCGCTTCGTCCCGCCGACGGTGATCGGCCAGCCGTGCTTGATGCACCACGCGAGGCCCGGCGAGATCAGGTCCTTCGCCTGGTCCATGTTCTGGTCCGTGATCTGGTCGCCCGGCGCGACGTCGGCGCGGACCGCCGCGGCGAGGATCGTGGCCGTCAGGACGGCGGCGCTCGCCACCGCGAGCCACCAACGAGGCTTGCATGCCATCGTCTGTTTCCCCATTTTTCTCTCGCCGTGGCGAAGTCGGGCCCCGGTGCTGTACACCGCGGCCCCTGCAGGCGTCAACATACGTGTACCGAGGCGAGACGCCGGGCGGCACGCGGCCGCGGCGCGATTCCGGCTCGCGGTCGACGCGTCGCCCGTCGCATCGCCTAGCCCCCGACGGGCGCGGCGGCGTCGCCCGGAACGCGCGGCGGCGGCAGGCCCTGGAAGATCAGGTCCTCGTAGTAGCGGACGTTGCGGCCGATGAGGACGACGTCGGTGCTTCCGCTCCGTCGTGCGTAGACCGCGGTCCCGGTCGGGTTCTCGCTGCCGATCCGCACCTCGACCGGCGTGCCGGGGTCGGCGACGATCTCGATGCGTCCCGCGCGCTCGTCGAGCCCGTAGACGTGCGGGTCCGCCTCCGGACCGGCGACCTGCGCGATCTCCTCCGCCGCCATGAGGGCGTTCATGAACGCCGTGACGAGGTCCGGCGCGATCGCGCTGTCCGCGGGCTCGACGACGGCCCAGCCGGCACCCGCACGCCGCACGACCACGCGCCGTCCGTCGCGCACGAGCCTGAGCTCGTGGACCGCGCTCGGCTCGACGGCGAGAAACCGCCGCCGTTCCGTCCGGGTCTCCTTCGCCGTGATGGTCGGTCGCTCGACCCACCAGTACTCCGCGGCGAGCGCGGCGCACACGGCCCAGAGCGCGACCACCTGTCCCCAGCGCACGGCGCTCCCTCCCTAGCCCCGGCGCCGCCGGACGGCGAGCGCGACGCCGACCAGGAGGAAGACGGCCGGCTCGACGACGACGGTGCCCCAGAACGCCGCGTTGCCCTGCTCCGAAGACACGAAGAACTGCTGCAGCCCGAGCGCCTGCCGGCGCGGCCGGTGCGAAATCGCCTGCGGCTCGTGCGCGAGCCAGTCGACGCTGTTCAGGAAGAGGTCCTTGTTGCCGAGGAACTCGATGAAGAAGTTGTTCGCGAACTGTGCGTTCCCGTACACGACGACCCGGCCGAGTCGGGGTGGGACGCCCGGATCGGTGACGGGACGGAAGTCCACCTCGAGCCCGACCGTGACCGGCCCCGGGCGGTCGCGTCCCGAGACGAAGGTGGGCAAGCCCGTCCGGAGGACGCTCGTGTCCGTCGTCGCCCAGCTCTCGTTGCTCGTCTGGAGGAGCGGCTCGGCACTCGTGCCCGGCACGTCGGTCACCGGCTCCACGGACCGGGTGAGCGAGAAGAGCGCGGGAGCGTCGAGCACGTCGAGGATCGGGTGGCGTCCCCGCTCGACCGGGACGCGCATCGTGAGCTCCTCCCCGCCGTAGATCCGCGCCGACGGGTCGACGACGACGTCCGGCGCGAGCCCGACGCCCCAGCGGCGCAGGAAGGCGGCCAGCTCGGGCGCCCGCAGCGGGTCGAGGAGCACGAGCACCTGTCCCGGCCGCTCGAGGTAGCGTCCGAGCGTCCCGAGCTCGTCGGCGAGGAAGTCCTTCTGCGGACCGGCGATCACGAGGACGGCCGTCTCGGGCGGCACCTCGTCGCCGAGGAGCGAGACCGGACGCACCTCGTAGTACTCCTGCTCGAGGAGGCGCCGCGCGGTCGAGAATCCGCGCCGCCGGTCCTCGTCGTTCAGGTCCCCTTCCCCGTGCCCGACGACGAAGCCCACGACCTTCCGCTGCTGGCGCGTCACCTGGAGGAGCGCCGCCATCAGCACCTCCTCCACCGGATTCGAGAAGACCCGGCGGCGGCCGTCGCTCTCGACGACGAGCGCCCCGTAGGAGTCGATGCCGTACTGGCGCGCGAGCGCCGGGCTCTTGTTCACGTCGAGCACGTCGACGTGCACGCGCGGCGACCGGGCGCGGATGCGGTCCAGGAGGTCCTGGATCGCCGGGTTCCGCGGGTCCTGCGCCCGGAGGAACGCGTGGATCGTGACGTCGGCGGGGAGCGCGTCGAGGACCTTCTTCGCCTGGTCCGAAAGCGTGTAGCGGCGCTCGGGCGTGAGATCGAGACGGAGCGCGCGGTGGTCGAGGATCGCCTGGCCGAGGAAGAAGATGCCGACGAGCGGCGGCAGGGCGAGCGCGATGCGCAGGCGCTGGGTGCGCGCGCTCAGCGGCGGCCGCGCCATTGTCGTGCCTCGAGGACGCGGAGCGTCGCCCACAGGAACACCCCGGCCGTGCTGACGAAGTAGAAGACGTCGCGCGCGTCGATCACGCCGACCGTGAACGGCTGGAAGTGGTTGAAGAGGGAGAGCGCGCGCAGGAACGGCAGCGTCGCCGTCGCGGACGCCGCCTCGTTCCACGAGAGGAGCCAGAGGAGGAGGAGCGGCACCGCGGTCAGGAACCCGGCCAGCACCTGGCTGTCGGTGAGCGACGACACGAAGAGCCCGTACGCCGCGCAGACGACGACGAAGAGCACGAGCCCGACGTAGCCCGCCACGACCGGGCCGAGCGGGAACGGCTGGATGTGGTAGACCCACGCCGGGTAGACGAGCGTCGCGGCGAGGAGCGCGCCGACGACGACGAGACACGCGCCGAGCTTCGCCGCGACGATCGCCCCGTCGCGCATCGGATAGGTGAGCAGCAGCTCGAGCGTGCCCAGGCGCTGCTCCTCGGCGAGGAGCCGCATGGTGAGCAGCGGGACGGCGAGGATGAAGGCGAGGCGGATGTCGATGAAGACGATCTGCCAGAAGTTCTCCATGATGTTCGTGCCGAAGCCGAACGTCACGAAGTAGATGAGGTCGGAGTGGAAGTAGTAGCCGGTGTACGCGAGGAAGGCCGCGGCCACCCAGTAGACGAGCGGCGAGGCGAAGTACGAGCGGAGCTCCTTGCGGAAGAGCGCGACGAAGCCCTGCATCGCGCTACGCCGCCGGGCTCACGAGCCGCACGAAGAGGTCCTCGAGCGTCGGGGCCGTGGCCCGCACCTCGAGCAGGACGAGCCCCTCGGCGACGACGGCCGCCGCGAGCGCGCGCTGCACGGGCTGAATCGCCGGCGCGAGCACGGCGAAGACGGCCCCCGCCTGCCCGTCGGGCGCGAGCGGCTCGACGCGCGTGACGCCCGGCAGGGCGGCGAGCGTCGCGCGGGCCCGCTCCGCCGAACCCTCGACGCGCACGAGGAGCCGCTCGACGCCGGCGAGCCGCCGCTGGAGCCCCTCGGCCGTGTCCTCGGCGACGAGCCGCCCGCGGGAGAGGATGACGACGCGCGAGCAGAGCACGCTCGCCTCGGAGAGGATGTGGGTCGAGACGAGCATCGTGCAGCCGGCGAGCGACTTGAGGAGCGCCCGCAGCTCGACGGTCTGCACCGGATCGAGGCCGACGGTCGCCTCGTCGAGGACCAGCACCTCCGGATCGCCGAGGAGCGCCTGGGCGAGGCCGACGCGCTGGCGATAGCCGCGCGAGAGCTTCCCGGTGTGGCGCTCGACGACCTCCTCGAGCCCGCAGCGTGCGACGACGTCGGCGACGGCCCCCCGGCGCCGGCGCCCGGGCACGCCCTTCACCTCCGCGACGAACTGGAGGAAGCGGCGCACCGTGAGCTCGGGATAGAGCGTCACCTGCTCCGGCAGGTACCCGATCCGCCCGCGGGCTGCGAGCGGGCGGTCGGCCATGTCGATGCCCGCAACCGCCACTCGGCCCGCCGTCGGGGGGAAGAAGCCGGTGAGCATGCGCATGAGCGTGCTCTTGCCGGAGCCGTTCGGCCCGAGGAGCGCGGCCACCTCGCCGCGCGCGACGCGAAACGAAACGTCGTCTACGGCGCAGGTCGTGCCGTAGTACTTCGTGACGTGCTCGACGGAGAGCAAGGGAATCCGGAGACGGCGCGGTGTGCGGCACCGCGCCGTCGGGCGTCAATTCGTCGGCCGGCCTCCGCCCTCCCGCTCCTTCGCCTTGCGGCGGCGGGCGTGGATGACCTCGTCCATCGCGATCACCCCGATGCTGAAGAGGATGACGATGATGATCGACTCCCAGAGGCCCATCTGCGGGATCGTCATGCGTCGCCCTCCTAGCTCGCCGCCGCCGCGGCGACCGGCGCCTGCGGCGCCTTCGCCCGCGCCGCCTCGCGCAAAATGAACCGCGGCCGGAAGTAGGAGATGCTCACCGGCAGGAGCGTCTCCGAAGCCATGAAGCTCACGAACATCCAGACGGCGAGGAGCCCGCCCATGACGGCGTCGAAGCGGATGTTCGAGAAGGACCACAGGGCGGTGCTCGCCACCATGCAGATCGCCGTGAAGCTCACGGCCTTCCCCGAGGTGACGAGCGCCTCGCGGATGGACAGGTTCAGGTCGCCGTTCACCCGGATCTCTTCGATGATCCGGCTCAGGATGTAGAGGCCGTAGTCGATGCCGAAGCCGACGCCGACGGTGACGAGCGGCAGCGTGTTCACGTTGACGCCGATGCCCCAGACCGCCATCGCGGCGTTGATGAGGACGTTCGAGATAACGAGCGGCGCGAGCAGGTAGAGCCCCGCCGCCCACGAGCGGTAGGTGAACAGCACGATCACGTAGATCGTGCCGAAGCCGAGCGCGTTCATGAGGAGGTCGTTGCGGACGAGCTCCTCGTTCGCCGCGGCGAGCACGCCGACGAGCCCCCCGGCGAGCTTGAACGTCGCCTTCTCCATGGGGTGCGCCGCAATGAACTCCTGGCACCGCTTGATGATCCGCGCGATGTTCTCGCCCTTGTGGTTGCGGCAGAAGAAGGTCACGTGCGACGTCGCGTAGTCCGGCGTCACGTACTTCGCCGTCTCCGTCGGCGGAGAGCCGGAGAAGAAGATGAAGAACGTCTGTGCGACGTCGCGCGCGTTCCCGGGGATGACGCCCCACTTCGGCTCGAGCTCGTGGAACACCTGGTTCACGGCCCGAAGGATGTCCGTGAGCGAGAAGCTGTAGCCCACGTCGCGGTCGCGCTCGAGGTAGCGCTGGAACTTCTCCATCGTCCGGAGGACCTGCGGGTCCTTCATGGCGTCGCGGTCGTGGCCCTCCGCGACGACGATGAGCGGCTCGACGCCGCCGAACTTGTCCTGGATGTGCGCGTGCGAGACGTTGTACGGCGAGTCCTCCCAGACGAGGGGCGAGGCCGACGTCGGGTCGCCGATCACGAGGCCCGGGTTGATCATGAGGTAGATGCCCACCACGAACAGCACGAGCCAGAACGCGAGCGTCACCTGCTTGCCCGCGCGCGAGAGGTTCCAGTCGGTGAAGCGGTCGATCAGGTTCTTGTACCAGCCGCGGCCGCGCGCGAGGACGACGTCCGGGTCGGGGGCGCGGAGATAGTAGTAGACGATCGGGTTCAGCAGCAGCTCGGCGACCGTGATCGCCAGGATCCACCACGACGCGACGATCGCGAGGTTGCGGAGCATCACGATCGGCACGAGCATGATCACGAGCACGCCGAACGCGTCCGTCAGGATGCCGGAGAGCGTCGGGACGAACAGCTCGGCGAACGCCGCGACGATCGCTTTGCGCTGGTTCCAGTCGTGCCGCTCGAACTCCTCGTAGTAGCGGTCGTGCATCTGGATCGCGTGGCTCACGGCGCGCGCCGTGATGAGGAACGGCATGACGAGGATCAGCGGATCGAGCGAGAAGCCGATCAGGTGCACGAAGCCGAGCCCCCAGAAGGCCGCGATGACGCCGGTGAGGGACGGACGGAGCGCGCCGCGCCAGTCGTGGAAGTAGAGCCACCGCAGGATCCACTCGAGGCACCACGTGACGGTGAAGATGAAGAAGATGTCGTTCGCGTACGAGTAGACGAAGCCGTAGAGCCGGGGCTCCCCCGCGACGTAGATGCGGATGTCGGGCTCGGGGACGGTGAGCTTGAGGCTCTCCGTCGCGTCGCCGCGCTTCACGCCGAGCGAGACGACCGTCCCCGGCTCGATGCGCTTGATCGCCGCCGCCAGCTCGACGCGGTCCGCGACGGGCCGGTCGTCGATCGAGACGATCGTGTCGCCCGCCTTGAGTCCCGCGTCGGCCGCCGCCGTGCCGCGGTACACGGTCTCGACGACCGCCGGTGCCTTCGCGTCCGGCTTGAGCGGGTCGCGTCCCTTGATGAGGGCGCCGATCCACCCGTCCTGGAAGGGCGCGATGACGCGCTCGTTGATCTCGCTGAACGTCCGGCGGTGGTCGAGACGGCCCTCGATGAAGTTCGCGCGTACGAGCGCGGCGCGGTCGTCGAGCGAGACGAGGATGCCGTAGATGCTCTCCGTGTTGTGCACGATGCGGCGGATCGCCGCGGCTTCGTCGGCCGTCTTCGGAATGCCGGTCATGACCGGTTCCGAGCGGAGGAAGCCCCCGGAGAGCGCCTTCAGGTAGCGGGTCGTGCGATGGCCGATCGAGTCGATCTGGTTGTGGTTGACGCCGTAGACGCGGTCCATCTCCTCGGTGATCCGGTAGATGCGCGCGAGCGTCGGGACCGTGAAGATGTTGTCGCCCTCGCGGGTCGTCTCCACCATCAGCTGGATGTTGTTCGCCCCGCCGAAGGTGCCCGCGTACTTGTTGTGGATCTGGACGAACGGATGGCTCTGCGGCAGGAGGTCGCCGAAGCTCGTCTGGAGCTTCAGCTGGAAGCTCCAGTAGGCGAAGAGGCCGGTCACGATGATGACGAGCGCCATGACCGGGTGGCGGTAGTCGATCAGCCGCTCGCCCAGCCAGTAGAGCGCGCGCTTCTCCTGCTCGCTCGCGGTTCCGCTGCTCATGAGGATTCCCCCGTTGTCGGCTCAGCCCTGCGAGGGCAGCCAGCTCTTCCCGCCGTCCGTGGTCCGGTAGATGAGGCCGAAGCCGCCGACCATCCACCCGTTCTGGTTGTCCGAGAAGCTGATGCCCCGCAGCCAGGTGAGGACGTCCTGGCCGAGCTTCGCCCGCTTCCAGGCCATCTCGCCGGGCGCCCGATGCAGCACCTCCCCCGCCGCGCCCACCGCCCAGCCCGCCCCGTCGTCGTGCTCGACGACGCGGAAGAGCGGGTCGAGGAGCGGCACGTCGACTTCGACCGGGTCGAACGTCCATCGCTGGCCGTCGATGGTCCGCGCGATGTGACCTTCGAGCCCCGAGGCGACGGCCGCGGTCGGATCCTTCACGTCGATGCCGAAGAGCGTCGGGATGTCGAGGAGGTCGAAGATCCCCGTGTTCTCCATGAGGCTGCGCTCCTGCTCCTTCCACGTCGCGCCGCCGTCCTCCGTGTGCATGATCTTGCCGAACTCGCCGACGATCCAGCCGTGCCGGAGGTCGGTGAACTTCACGTCGTAGAAGATGGGCTCTGCCGCCGCGAGGCTCTCGCCGCCCGACGTGTCGATCTCCATCGGCACCGTCTTGGCGGTCCACGTCTTCCCGCCGTCGCTCGTCGCGGTGAGGACCGAGCGGTCCCCGACGGCCCAGGCATGGTCGTTGTCGAGCGCCCAGAGCCCGAAGAGGTAGAGCGGCTGCTTCGTGCTCGGCTCGCGGGGGTCGACGTAGAAGGCGTTCGACTCCTGCCTCGTCCAGGTCTTGCCGCCGTCCTCGGTGTGGAGGATGAGCCCCTCCTGGCCGCTGATCCAGCCGTGCTGAGCATCTGTGAAGCGGACGGCATAGAGGGCAAGCTCGGTGCCGCTCTCGTGGGTCGTCCAGTTGAGGCCGCCGTCGGTCGTCTCGAGGATCTTGCCGCCGTAGCCGACAACGAAGGCGCGGTCCTTGGTGAGCGCCTGCACGTCGTAGAATTTGTCACTCACATATATGGTGCGTTCGGCGAGCGGGATCATTTCGACCTCGCGGTGACAGCCGAGCGCCATGACCAGCGACAGCCCCACCGGGACGAGTGAAACCGCAAGCCTGCGGCGCATGTAGCCCCTCCTTCGGGCCCGCGAGGACGGTCCCGTCGAGCCGGGGCAGTAACAAACGGCTCCGCGCGATGTCAATGGGAAGGCGCCGAGCCGCTCGGCGCCTCGCCCTTCGCGCCCTTGGGAAACCACTTCGGGACGTCCGGTGGCTCGACGATCACCTGCTGATCGATCTTCCACGCACCGTCTTCCTTGATGAGCGTGTAGAGCTCGTACTCCGTGAGCCCGAGCTGGTTCACGAAGCGGTCCTGCGAGGAGAGGATGTCGGGCACGAAGGCCTTGTCGCCCTCGATCTTCCCGGGGAAGACCTGCGTGTCGAAGATCTTCACGTCGGCGAACGCCATCCCGGTCTTCTGCTCCTTCACCCAGACCTCACGGTCCTTGCCCCCGCGCATCGCCTTCGAGACGAGGTCGTACGCGTCGTCGAAGTTGCCCTCCTTCAAGTCCTTCAGATAGCGGCGGACCGTGTCCTCGGGCGACCGCGGCGTGTCGGCCGCGTGCACCGCGACGCCGATCAGCCCCGCGACGACGAGCGCCAGAGCGCGGCACGCCATGCAGCGTCCGTAGCACATGCCGCGGGTGGCGCGAAGCGGTGACGAATCTACACCGAAGGCACACTTTTTCGCCGCAGCCGGCACAGCCGAGCGTGCGGACGACCCGTCGTTCTCTGCGTGCGCCGGTGGCACGTCACTTGCTGATCGCTCGCGGCGAAGGGAATCCCATCATGGAAGAGAACGCTGGCAACCTCATTCGCAGCTTGCGGCAGAAGCTCGGCATGACGCAGGAGGAGTTCGCGCACGAGATCGCGGTCACCGTCTCGACCGTGAACCGCTGGGAGAACGCGCACGCCGAGCCGAGCAAGCTCGCGTGGAAGGCGATCCAGGACCTCGCGAAGAAGCACGGGCTCACCGAGCTCGGCCGCCGCGCCGGGCTCATGTCGAGCGAGATGTGAGCCCGGCGCGCCGCCGCGTTCAGTGCGGCGGCACGACCCCGGCGTCGCCCGGCGGTGGGCTCGGCTCGCGCCCCGCGCCGCCGTCCGCGTCGGGCGCCGTCTCCCGCGGCGTCACCGGCTCCTCGAGCGGAAGCCGCGGGCGGCTCACCTCGTGCGGATCGGCCTGCGTGCGGACCTCGTCGCGCGTGAGCGGCGGACGGTCGGTCGGGAGCCCGACGGGCGTCACGTCCGACGGCTTCCGTGCGATCCGCGGCTTCACGAGGATCACGAGCTCGTTCTTCGTCTTGTCGTAGTGCGTCTTGCGGAAGAGCGCGCCGAGGTACGGGAGGTCGCCGAGGTACGGCGTCTTCTCCTCCTGCTCCGTCTCGTCCTCGCGGTAGAGCCCGCCGATCATGAGCGTCTCGAGCTCCTTCAGGCGCACGCGGGTCTCGGCCTTGCGGCTGACGAACGACGGGATCGTGAAGCCGTTCACCGTGCTCGCGAACACGTTCGACGGCTGGCTCACCTCGGTCGAGATGCGCATGTCGATCGTGCCGTCGTCGTCGATCGTCGGCGTCACCGTGAGCAGCACGCCGAACTCCTTGAAGTTCACCGTGGCAACGTTCGTCGTCGCGTAGACGACCGGCACCTCGCCCCCCACGCGGAAGTGCGCCTCCTCCCCGCTCCGGGCCAGGATCGTCGGCCGGGCGAGGATCTTCGCGAGGTTCTCCTGCTGGAGGAGCTGCACGAAGGCGAGAAAGTCGTTCTTGGTGTCCCAGAGGAGATACGTGAGGTCGCCGGGCACCTGCAGCTCCTCGCCGATCGGCCGCGGGATCGTCGGGTTGTTCAGCACGGGGACGACCTTCCCGTCCTTGAAGGTCACGAGCTTCGCGTTCGACCCGTGCAGGAACACGTCGCCCTGGAGGAACTGGAAGTCGACGCCTTCGGTCTCCATCGCGCTCCGGTTCAGGTCCGCGACGACGACCTCCATCATGATCTGATCCGTGCGCGCCTTGTTGATGTAGAGCGTCCGGGTGTCGCTGTGCCCCGCCTTGTCCCAGACGATGATGCTCGTCTTCGCCTCCTCGAGCACCTCCTCCTTCGTCGTGGTCCCGAAGAGCGCGTTCGACCGCTCGACGGTCGTCTTCTTCCCCTTGCCGTTGATCAGCACCTCCTGCGGGTTGATGAGGACGACCTCGGCGACCTCCGGATCGGCGATCGCGACACGCTCGGCGGGGGCGCTCAGCCGGAGGATGATCGACTGGCCGGTCGGGACGTCGAGCTGGCCGTCGTAATTCGTGATGAGCCGCCTCGAGCCCGTCGCCTTCGGACGCGCGGGCGACGGCTTCGCCGCCGGCGCCGTCGCCGCGGGCGGGGGCGGGAGGACGCCCGGCTCGGCGCGCGGATCGACCACCGGGTGCGGGCGGGTCGCCGGCGTGGGTCCGTGCGTCGGCGGGCGGCATGCCCCGAGCACCGCCGCCGTCACCGCCGCTGCCACCGCGACCCCGGCAGCCGACCGGCCGCATCCACCCCCCATCCCCGACCTCCATCCGCCGCATGGCGCGCTCCGAGGCGGCCACCTGCGCAACGTCCGCGGCTGCTAGAGCGCTTAACGGCCGCTGGGCTGGATGTCAAGAAAACGCGCCGTCCTCCGCCGCGGGACGGAGGACGGCGCGCCGGGAGGACCGGCTATTCGCCGAGGACGACCTGGAGGCCCGAGGCGCCCGTGCTCCCCGGCTCGAAGACGACTTCGGGATCGTCTCCCGACTCGTCCGTCGTCCACGGGCAGCACGTCCCCTGGGGATGCACGGCGCCGCCGTCCCAGTCCGGGTTCGTGCAGCTGCACGCGCCCGTCGCGT
>DASRHG010000050.1:0-9045 GCA_035650655.1 Binatia bacterium
GCGGCGGTCTCGGTCGGCATCTGCATCGTCGCAGCGGTCTCGCCCGCACGCCGGGCCGCGAGCCTGGTTCCCGTCGAGGTGATCCGGTATGAGTAGCGCGCCATGCCCCGCGGGGTGAGCCCACTCGTACAGGCGCGAGACGTCGAGAAGCGGTACGCCGACGGCCCCGCGGTCGTCTCGGTGCTCTCCGGGCTCGACCTCGACGTCGCCCCCGGGCACACGATCGCGATCGTCGGCGAGTCCGGCGTCGGCAAGAGCACGCTCCTCCACCTCCTGGGCGCGCTCGACCGGCCGACGGGCGGCGAGGTGCTCTTCGACGGGCGCGACGTGTTCGCGCAGCCCGAGGCGGAGCTCGCCGCCTTCCGCAACCGCGAGATCGGCTTCGTCTTCCAGTTCCACCACCTGCTCCCGGACTTCACGGCGCTCGAGAACGTCATGCTCCCGAGCCTGATCGCGCGGCGGCCCTTCGCAGCGACGCGCGTCCGCGCCGCGGACCTGCTCGAGCGCGTGGGGCTCAAGGATCGTCTCCACCACCGCCCCGGGCAGCTGTCGGGCGGCGAGCAGCAGCGGGTCGCCGTGGCGCGCGCGGTCTCCCAGCGCCCTCGGCTCGTGCTCGCCGACGAGCCGACCGGGAACCTCGACCGGACGACGGGCGAGGGCGTGCAGCAGCTGCTGCTCGAGCTGAACCACGAGCACGGGTCGGCGCTCGTGGTGGCGACCCACAACGATCGTCTCGCGGCCGCCATGGGCCGCGTCCTCCGGCTCGCCGGAGGGCGCCTCACGGAGGCGGAGCCGCCGGCCGAGTTCCCGGCGGCGCGTGCCGGGGGGCGAGGAGGAGGCGCGCCATGATGCGGATGCGACGCGGATCGGTACGGCGGATCGGGCGGCTCGTCGTTGCGGTGATGGTGGTCCTCGCCAGCTGGCCGACGGTGGAGCCGCTCTTCGCCCAGGGCGAGCCGTCGATCTCGAAGGTCGCGATCGTCGGCAACGCGCGCGTCGAAGAGGACGCGATCCGGGTCCACCTCCGGACCCAGCCGGGCCAGCCCTTCGACCAGGAGACGGTCGACCGCGACATCCGCGCCGTGTACGGCATGGGGTTCTTCGAGCAGGTGAACGCCGAGGTGACGCCGATCGACGCCCACCACACCGAAATCACGTTCCGGGTGAAGGAGCGGCCGCTCGTCCGGACGGTGAAGGTCGACGGCACCAAGAAGATCAAGCGCGAGGAGGTGGAGGGGGCGCTCAAGGTGCGCGCGCACACGATCCTCGACCCGGAGAAGGCGCGGCAGGGGATCGAGGCCGCGAAGAAGCTCTACGTCGAGAAGGGCTACCTCGACGCCGAGATCACGTACCGGACGGAGCCGGTCGGCGACAACGAGGTCGACGTCTTCTACACCGTCGACGAGAAGACCCGGGTGCAGGTGACCGACGTCGACTTCGAGGGCAACAAGGCCTTCAGCGACTCGACCCTCCGCAGGGTCATGCAGACCCGGAAGAAGTGGCTCTTCGGGTTCATCACGGGCGCGGGCGTCCTCAACAAGGACGTGCTCCACACCGACATAGAGCGCCTGACGGCCTACTACTACGACCACGGCTACGTCATGGTGCGCGTCGACGAGCCCCGCGTCGACCGGCGCGACGACGGCCTGCACGTCGTGATGAAGATCGACGAGGGCGAGCAGTTCCGCGTGGGCGAGGTCCAGATCGAGGGGCACGACGTGCCCGCCGACTCGAAGAGGCTCCGCGAGGGGCTCACGACGGTCGCGGGCGAGGTCTTCAGCGCGAGCGGGCTGCGCGACGACGTGCAGAAGCTCACGGAGCGCCTGTCGGAGGACGGCTACGCCTTTGCGACCGTCGAGCCGCAGACGGACGTGCGGCAGGACGAGCACAAGATCGACGTCACGTTCCAGGCCGACCGCGGCCGCCCGGTCACCGTCGACCGCATCGACATCGCGGGCAACTCGAAGACCCGCGACAAGGTCATTCGGCGCGAGATGCGCCTCCAGGAGCAGGAGCTGTTCTCGGCGACGAAGCTCCGCAAGAGCCGCGAGGCGCTCCAGCGCCTCGGCTTCTTCCAGGAGGTGAACATCACGACCCGCAAGGGCGCCACCGACGACCGGATGAACGTCGTCGTCGACGTGAAGGAGGCGCAGACCGGCGCGTTCAGCGCGGGCGCCGGGTTCAGCTCCGCCGACGCCCTGCTCTTCAACGCCCGCATCCAGGAGAACAACCTCTTCGGGCGCGGCCAGCGGCTCGTCCTCCAGGGCGACATCGGCTCGATCCGGCGGAACATCGTCCTCTCCTTCACCGAGCCGTACTTCCGCGAGACGCCGCTCACCGTCGGGTTCGACGCCTTCAGCTGGAAGCTCGACTTCGACCAGTTCACGCGCAGCGGCACCGGCATCGGGTTCAACGGCAACTACCCGGTGACGGCGTGGGGCTACGACCGCCTGTGGGGCATGCCGCTCGACGACGTCCGGCTCGGGGCCGAGTACCGGTTCGAGCAGGCCCAGATCAACAACTTGCAGTTCGACGCGCCGCGGGCGATCCGCGCCGAGGAGGGGAAGAGCTTCATCAGCAGCATCAGGCCGCGGCTCTCGCGGAACACGCTCAACCACGCGTTCGACCCGACCGCGGGCTCGTTCCAGGACCTGTCGTTCGAGATCGCCGGGCTCGGCGGCGAGCGGTTCATGAAGGCCGAGGCGCGCGAGCGCTGGTACTACACGTTCCTCCGGTCGAAGGCGCTCGGCGACTTCACGTACTCCTTCGGCGGCACGCTCGGCTACGGCTTCGGGAACGCCGGCTTGAACGGCAACGACCTCCCGCTCTTCGAGCGGTACTTCCCGGGCGGCATCAACTCGATCCGCGGCTTCAAGGTCCGGAGCCTCGGCCCCCGGGAGCAGACGAAGGACTTCCTCGGGCGCGTGGTCGCCGACACGCCCGTCGGCGGCACCGAGGAGCTGATCGTGAACAACGAGATCATCTTCCCCCTCGTGAAGGGCCTCGGGTTGAAGGGCGTCGTGTTCTTCGACGCCGGCAACGCCTACGGGGGCGACGAGGGGATCTCGCTGAGCGACACGCGCTACTCGGCCGGCGCGGGTGTCCGATGGCTCTCGCCGATGGGGCCGCTGCGGGTGGAGCTCGGGCAGCCGTTCAACAAGAAGGCCGGCGACAAGAAAGAGCTGTTCAGCTTCTCGTTCGGCGGGCCCTTCCAATATTGAGGAGGCAGGGGAAGACGTGATGCGACAGATGCACAAGCGGAGCGCGACGTGGACCGCGGTCGGCGTCGTCACGGGGGTTCTCGTCCTCGCGGTCGCGGCGCGCGCCGAGACGAAGGTCGCGGTCGTCGACATGCAGCGCGTCCTCAACGAGTGCGACGCCGGCAAGAAGGCGAAAGAGCAGATTCGCGCGAAGCTCGAGGGCTCGCAGGCGCAGCTCAAGCGCCAGCAGGAGGAGCTCCAGCGCAAGAAGGAGGAGTACGAGAAGAAGGCCTCCGTGTTGAAGGAGGAGGATCGCCACAAGCTCGAGCGCGACCTCGAGAGCGAGAACCTCTCGTTCAAGCGGAAGCTCGAGGACTTCGAGCGCGACGCGAAGCGGACGGACGCGGAGCTCACGCAGAGCATTCTCGAGGAGATCTACTCGATCGTCCGCGACTACGGCGAGAAGCACGGCTACACGATGGTGCTGGAGGCCTCGAGCGGCGGTATCCTCTACGCCGACAAGGCGGTCGACATCAGCGACGAGATCGTGAAGCTGCACAATTCCTCGCCCCGCCGTTCGACGTCGAAGGGCAAGGACTAGCACGAGGAGTCGTCATCCGGTTGGAGCCAGAGCAGTCGTCGGCCCATCCGTCCTTCCCGTATCCGCTGGTCGACCGCGTCCTCGCGGTCGAGCCGGGCGTGCGGGCGGTCGGGCTGAAGCTCGTCAGCGTGAACGAGCCGTACTTCGCCGGGCACTTCCCCGGAACGCCGGTCTTCCCGGGTGTGCTGCTGTGCGAAGCCCTCGTGCAGCTCGGGGGCGCGCTCGCCGACGACGGCGCGCCGCTGCGCCTGCTGCGGGTCGAGCGCGCCCGCTTTCGCCGCCCGGTCGTGCCGGGCGACCTGCTCCGGCTCGAGGTCACCTGCATCGAGCCGGGGCCGCCGTGGCGGCTGCGCGGCGTCGCAACCGCCGGGGACACGACCGTCGCCGAGGTCGACTTCGCGGCGGGACCGCCGGCGGGCGCGCACGTCCACCCGACGGCGGTCGTTCACCCCGGCGCGGAGCTCGACGAGGGGGTCACCGTCGGGCCGTACGCGATCGTCGGGCCCCACGTGCGGATCGGCCGCGACTCGACGGTCGGCGCGCACGCCGTCGTCGAGGGTCGCACCACGATGGGACCGCGGACGCGGATCTTCCCGTTCGCGAGCGTCGGGGCGTGCCCGCAGGACCTCAAGTACCGCGGCGAGCCGAGCCGGCTCGAGATGGGCGAGGGCAACATCGTCCGCGAGTACGTCTCGATCAACGTGGGCACCGAGGCCGGTGGCATGCTGACGCGCATCGGGAGCCACTGTCTCTTCATGGTGAGCTCGCACGTCGCGCACGACTGCCACGTCGGCGACCGCGTGATCGTCGCGAACGGCGCGGCGCTCGGCGGGCACGTCGTGGTCGAGGATTTCGGGATCATCGGCGGCCTCGCCGGCGTCCACCAGTACGTCCGCGTCGGGGAGTCCGCGCTCTGCGCGGCCGGCGCGATGGTGTCGATGGACGTGCCGCCGTTCTGCGTCGCCGCCGGCGATCGCGCCCGCCTGCACGGGCTCAACACGGTCGGGCTGAAGCGGCGGGGCTTCGCGAGCGCGACCCTCGTCGCGCTCAAGCGGGCGTATCGGGCGCTCTTCCAATCGGGCGGCAAGCGCCGCGAGGCGATCGAGCGGACGCAGCGGGAGCTCGGCAGCGTCCCCGAGGTGGGCCGCCTGCTCGCCTTCCTCCGCAGCTCCCGCCGCGGAGTCTGTCGTTGAGGATGGAGCGGATCGGGCTCATCGCGGGCAGCGGGCGCTTCCCGGTGCTCTTCGCCGAGACGGCCCGCCGCCGCGGCGCCGAGGTGGTCGCGGTCGCCCATCGGGGGGAGACGGCGCCGGAGCTCGAGCGCGTCGTCGCCGCCGTCACCTGGGTGCATCCCGGCGAGCTCGGTGCGGTCATCGACGCGCTGAAGCGCGCCGGCGTCCGGCGCGCCGTCATGGTCGGCGGGATCGCGAAGCCCCGGCTCTTCAAGGAGCTCCGCTTCGACGAGCGCGCGCTCGCGGTCATCGCGCGCGTCGGGCGGATGCGCGACGACCTCGTGCTCCGCGCCGTCGCCGACGAGCTCCAGAGCGAGGGGATCACGGTCGTCGCGTCGACGTGCTATCTGGACGCGATCGTCCCCGAGGCCGGCGTGCTCGGCGCGCGCGCGCCGAGCGACGAGGAGTGGGAGGACATCCGCTTCGGGTTCCGTGCCGCGAAGGTGATCGGGCAGTTCGACATCGGGCAGAGCGTCGTCGTGCGAAGCGGCGCCGTTCTCGCGGTCGAGGGGATCGAGGGCACCGACGCGACCATCCGCCGGGCGGGGGAGCTCGGCAACGGCGACGTGACCGTCGTCAAGGTGTGCAAGCCGACCCAGGACACGCGCTTCGACCTGCCGGCCGTCGGGCCGGAGACGATCCGCACGCTCGCCGCCGTGCGCGGTCGCGCGCTGGCCGTCGAGGCACGGCGAACGGTCACGCTCGACCGCGCGGAGATGATCGCGCTCGCCGACGCGGCCGGGATCGCCGTCGTCGCGGTCGACGGCCCGGAGGAGCGACGATGAAGCGGCTGCGGGTCGCGGTCGTCGGGGTCGGGTACCTCGGCCGTTTCCACGCCGAGAAGTACCGCGCCCGCGCCGACGTCGAGCTCGTGGCGGTCGTCGACCTCGACGCACGGCGTGCCGCCGAGGTGGCGGAGGCCGTCGGGACGGAGGCGCTCGGCGACTACGCGGCGCTCCGGGGACGCGTCGACTGCGCGAGCGTCGCCGTGCCCACGCAGCAGCACCACGTCGTCGCCGCGGAGCTGCTCGAGGCGGGGATCGACGTGCTCGTCGAGAAGCCGCTCGCGTCGAGCATCGAGGAGGGGAAGGCGCTGGTCGAGCTCGCCGCGCGCGCCGGCCGGGTGCTCCAGGTCGGCCACCTCGAGCGCTTCAACCCGGCGCTCCTCGCGCTCGAGGGCGTCATCACGCAGCCGCGTTTCATCGAGTGCCATCGGCTGGCGCCGTTCAGCGAGCGCGGCACCGACGTGGACGTCGTCCTCGACGTGATGATCCACGACCTCGACCTGATCCTCAGCATGACGGGGTCGGCGCTCCGGTCCGTCGAGGCCGTCGGCGTCCCGGTGCTCACGCCGACCGCCGACATCGCGAACGCCCGGCTCCGCTTCGCCAACGGATGCATCGCGAACGTGATCGCGAGCCGCGTGTCGATGAAGAAGGAGCGGAAGCTCCGCATCTTCCAGCCCGATGCGTACGTCGCGATCGACTTCGGCGAGCGGAAGGTGCGGATCATCGGGCGCCGGCCCGGCGCCGACGGCCAGCCGGAGCTGCACCTCGAGGAGCGCGAGGTCCCCGAGGCCGACGCCCTCGAGACGGAGATCGATGCGTTCCTGCGGGCGGTCCGGACGCGGGAGGCGCCGCCCGTGAGCGGGTGGGACGGCCTGCGCGCGCTCGAGGTGGCGCACGTGATCCGCGAGAGCCTCGAGGCCGAGGTGCGCGCGGCGCAGGCTGCGGCGGAGTCCTGATGCCGCTCGCCCGCGCGAACGACGCGACCGCCGCGCCCGGGCGGCGCGCGGTGTCGGCCGCCCGCGCCCCGAAGCGCATCCTCCTGGTCGCGGGCGAAGCGTCGGGCGACCTCCACGGCGCGGACCTCCTCGCGGCGCTCCGCGCGCGGCTCCCCGACGCCCGGGTGTTCGGGATCGGCGGGACGCGGCTCCGCGAGGCCGGGATGGAGACGCTCGCCGACGCGAGCGAGGTCGCGACCGTCGGGCTCACGGAGGGCATCGGCCGGCTGCGGGCGCTCGTCCGCGTCTACCGGACGCTCGCGCGTCGCATCCGCGACGAACGCCCCGACCTCTGCGTGCTGATCGACTTCCCGGAGTTCAACCTCCGCCTCGCCCGCGTCGCGAAGCGGGCCGGCGTGCCGGTCCTCTACTACATCGGGCCGCAGGTCTGGGCGTGGCGCCGCGGCCGGGTCCGGAAGGTCGCGCGCCGGGTCGATCGCCTCGCGGTCGTGTTCCCGTTCGAGGCCGCGCTCTACGAGGGCCGGCGGACGGTGGTCGAGTTCGTCGGCCATCCGCTCCTCGATCGTGTGCGGGTCTCGCGCGGCCGGGAGGAGACGCTGCGCGCGCACGGGCTCGACCCCGCGCGCCGGACCGTGCTGCTCCTCCCGGGGAGCCGGCCGAGCGAGATCGAGGCGCTCTTGCCGCGGCTCCTCGAGGCGGCGCGGCTGCTCGACGCTGCGGGGCCCGGGCGCTGTCAGTTCCCGCTCGCGCTCGCGCACACGCTGACCGACGCCCACGTCGAGACGCTCGTCCGGGGCGCGGGGATCGACGTGCGGGTCGTCGCGGGCGACACCTACAACCTGATCGGCGCGGCGGACCTGGCGCTCGTCAGCTCCGGCACGGCGACGCTCGAGTGCGCGCTCCTCGAATGCCCCATGGTGATCGTCTACCGGCTCGGGCGGATCAGCTGGGCGCTCGCGCGCCTCCTCGTGCACGGCGTCCGATGGGTCGGGATGCCGAACATCATCGCGGGACGCGAGGTGGCGCCGGAGCTCCTCCAGGGCCGCGCGACGGGCCCGGCGATCGCCGCCGCCGCGCGCGCGATCCTCGACGACCCCGCGCGGCGCGCCGCCATGGCGGCGGACCTCCGCGAGGTCCGGGGCCGACTCGGGCGCGGGGGCGCGGCGGGCCGCGCGGCCGCGATGGCGATCGAGATGCTCGAGGGCCGGGACGGATGACGCTCTACGCGCGCATCCGCAGCTACGTTCGGCCGTACGTCTGGCCGCAGGGCGTGCTCGCCGTCGTCTGCATGCTCGGCTTCAGCGCGTCCGAGGGCGCGGTGCCGTTCCTGCTCAAGTACACGGTCGACCGCGTGCTGAAGCCGCCGGCCGTCGTGCAGGCCGAGGTGCCGCCGCCGCGCGCGCCCGGGCCGCGCGTCGGGAAGCTGCCGGTCGACTTCGTCCAGCGCCGCCTCGACGACTTCGTGCGGACCTACCTCGACCCGCTCGTGCCGAAGGCCGCGGCCCCGCTGTCGCTCGTCGTGATCGGCTTCTTCGTCCTCGTGCAGCTGCGCGGGTGGTTCGACTTCGGTGCGGGCTATCTGACGGACTGGATCGGCTTCCGGGTCGTCACCGACCTCCGCAACCAGGAGACGGCCCATCTCCAGCGCCTCGACCACGCCTTCTTCAACCGCCAGCGCGCCGGCCAGATCGTCTCGCGCGTGACCGCCGACGCGAGCGCCGTCCGCGGCATGGTGACGGACGTCGTGACGTCGATCTTCCAGGACATCACGCGGCTCATCATGTTCATGGGCGTCGCCGTGTACATGGACTGGCGGCTCGCCGTGATCGCCGTCGGGCTCTTCCCGGTCGCGGCCGGCCCGCTCTGGTACTTCTCGAAGCAGCTGCGGCTCACGAGCCGGCGCCAGCAGGAGGGCACGGGGCGGCTGAACGCGATGCTCCACGAGAACGTGCAGGGCAACCGCGTCGTGAAGGCCTTCGGCCAGGAGGAGTACGAGGTCCGGCGCCTGCGGGCCCACAACGAGCACCTCTTCGGCCTCTCGATGCGGGCGAGCCTCATCCGCGGCGTGCCGGTGACGGAGATGCTCGCGAGCGTGTCGGTCGCGCTCATCCTCTGGTTCGGCGGGAAGAGCGTGATCGACGGCAGCCGCACGGCCGGCGACTTCTTCGCGTTCTTGACCGCGCTCGTCCTCCTCTACGACCCGTTCAAGAAGCTGGTGAAGGCGAACAACAACATTCAGAGCGGGCTCGCGGGCGCCGAGCGCGTCTT
>DASRHG010000051.1:0-9948 GCA_035650655.1 Binatia bacterium
GAAGCGGGTGTGGATGTGGACGTCGCCGAAGTACGGCCGGCGGAGGAGGTCGAAGCTCGCGCACGGCTCCCGGGTCTCGGTCCGCCGCCACGGCGCCGGGCCGGCGTGCGCGCGCGCGACGCCGAGGAGCAGGAGCACGGCGAGCCACGATCTCCGCACGGTGCCGCTGTAGCCGAAGTGCCACGTGCCGCGCTAGGATCCGCCGGCATGGTCGCGCGAATCGCCGCCGCGCTCGCGATCGGGCTCGCGCTCGCGGCGACGACCCTCGCGCACCCGCTCGCCCCCTGCGTCCTCGAGATCCGCGAGTCGGGCGACGGACGCGCGGAGGTCGGGTGGAAGACGCCGCTCGTCCGCGCGCGCGACGCCGACCTGGAGCCCGTGCTGCCGGCGCGATGCCGGGCGCTCGGAGTCCCGTCGCGCAGCGAGGAGGCCGGCGGCACGTGGACGCGGTGGACCGTCGACTGCGGGCCGGGCGGTCTCGTCGGTCAGACGCTCGGCGTCGGCGGGCGCGGGGCGCTCGCGCTCGGCGCCCTCGTGCGCGTCACGCTCGCGGACGGCCGGCGGGTGCAGGGCGCCGTCTCTCCCAGCCATCCCACGCTCGTCGTCCCCGCGCGCCCGCGCGTCCTCGACGTCGCCCGCGACTACGTCCGCCTGGGCGTCGCGCACATCCTCGCCGGCCCGGATCACCTCCTCTTCGTCTTCGGCCTCGTGCTCCTCGCCGGAGGGACGCGCCGGCTCCTCGCGACCGTGAGCGCCTTCACGCTCGGGCACAGCGTCACGCTGACGATCGCTGCGCTCGGCGTCGTCGACGTCCCGTCGCGGGCGATCGAGGCCGGGATCGCGGCGAGCGTGCTCGCCCTCGCCGCCGAGCTGGCGCGCCGCCCGGCCGCGCCGACGCTCATGCGCCGGCACCCGTGGCCGATGGCCGCGCTCTTCGGCCTGCTGCACGGACTCGGCTTCGCGGGCGCCCTCCGCGAGGCGGGCTGGCCCGCGGGCGAGATCCCGCTCGCCCTCCTCTCCTTCAACGTCGGCATCGAGCTGGGACAGCTCCTCTTCGTGCTCGCCGTCCTGGTACTCCGCGCGGCGCTCGGCCGTCTGCCGGCGCGAATGCCCTCGTGGACCCGTCGCGTCGCGGTCTACGGGATGGGGTCGCTCGCCGGCTCGTGGTGCATCGAGCGGGTGATCGCGCTCCTCCGCTGAGGGCGGGCGTCCGGCACGACCGCCGGCCGCACGCCGGCGACGGGCAGCCGGAGATCCGTTGCGAGAACCGACTCCCGGTAGGCCCCGGCGTTCGCGCCGCCGGGCAGCAGCGTCTTCGCGCAGTCGTAGAGGAGCGCGCGGCGGGTCGCGAGCGAGAGCCCGCGCGGGGTCTCGCCCGCGCGGGCGGCGCTCGCGCACCGGTGCCGGAGCGCCGCGAGCGCGGCGGTCGAGCCGAGCGTCCCGGGATCGGGAAACGCCCAGGGCGCGAGTGCGACGAACCGCCCCCGAAACGGGAGGTCCCGTGCCATGGCGACGAATCCGCGCCGCGGCGGGCGCCGCGCGCGGCGCGTGATGCTCGACTGGCCGTCGAAGACGATGCCGGCCGGCACGCCGGTCGCGTCGAGCGCGCCCGGGAAGAAGTTCCCGGTCATCATCGAGGTCGCGTTCCAGGTGAGGTTCGGGAGGTCGGGGGCGAGCATGCCGAGGACGGAGCCCGTCCAGTCGTCGGGCTGCCAGAACGCGCCCGGCGTCGCCCAGAGGCCCGGGTTCGCATCGGGCTGGAGCACGAGCGTCGCGCCCAGGTCGTCCAGGCGATGGACGTACGCGCTCGTGAAGGCGTCGAGGCTGATCGCGATCCCGATGCGCCCGGCCGGCGTGTCGAACACGCGGACGTCGTCGAGCGCGCCCGGGGAGAGGTTCAGGAGCTCCCGCTCGGGCGGCGTGAGGAACACCTTGTGCGTCGTCCCGAGGAGCGCGCCGTCCGGTCCCCAGAGGAAGGCGGTGTTGTACGTGTCGATGCCGTCGGGGAGGAAGACGTCGGTCCGCCGGGGATCGTCGACGTCGCCGAAGAACGCGACCTCGGCGGGATCGGTCGACCGGTGCGCAGGGGCGACGTTCGTGCACGCGACCAGATGAACGCCGAGCGCGGCCGCCTTCGCCGAGAGCACCGGGACGAACGCCCGCCAGAGCGTGTCGGTGAGCGCGAGGACGAGCGCGCGCGCGAGCGGCTGGAGCCCGGAGCCGGGGAGCGCGAAGTGCGACGAGTAGAACGACGCCTGCGGGCCGTAGGCGGCGAAGAGGTTCGCGAGCGCCCCGAGCGGATCCGCGTCCTTCGCCGCGCGGGTCGTCGCGCCGCGCGTCCCGACCAGCGCGGCCGGCAGGCCGAAGTCCTCCGTCAGGAGGACGACGTTCGGGCGTCCCGCGGCGAGCTTCGGCCGCACCAGCCGCTCGAAGATGCGGTCCACCTCCGCACGCCACGTCGCCATGCTCTCGTACGCCGCGAAGTCGAGCCGGTTGCCGACGACGACGAGGCGCACGCGTGCGAGGCGCGGCCGCCAGACGAACGTCGTCCGGGCGCCGCCGGGCTCGAGCGCGACTCGGTTCCGACCACGGCGGAGGACGTTCCCGTGCCCGGGCACGCCGGCGAGGACGAGCGTGCGCGCGGCCCCGGCGCCGCGGAGCCGCGCCGTCACGTCCGTCCCGTTCACCCGCAGCGCGAGCGCCGCCGCGTCTTCCGGACCGTCGACGGCGACCTCGACCGCGACCGCGCTCGCCCGCACGACGGCCCCGTCCGCGGGCGTGACGAGACGCGCCGCGCGCGCCGGCCGCGCGGCGCCGAGCGCGGCGGCGACGAGGAGGGGCGCGAGGCCCGCGATCGCGCGCCGTCCGCGCGCCGAGCGGCCCATGCGGGCGAGCCTCCTGCGCGGAGGCCGGCCCTGTCAAGCCGACGTGCCGCGGGGCAGTGGGTTAATCTGCGGCTCGTACCACATCGTGCGGGAGCACGGGGGAGTCCTCGCGGAGACGACAAGGTGCACCACCACGTCTTCCGATGCGGCATGGACGTCGTGTCGGTGGTGCGCTCGCCTCCACGAGGACTCCCCCGTGCTCCCGGGTCGGTGCTCGTCGTGCAAACTGACCCACTCCGTGCCGCGGACGTCCGCGCGCGCCGGCGCGGCCGGCACGCCTCACCGCCCTTGACTCGTGAATTCGGATTCACTAGCCGTGAATCCGAATTCACGCGGGAGGACCACCATGGCCGTGCGCTGGCTCGTCGACGGGCCCGTCGCCGTCGTCACGATCGACCGCCCCGAGGTGGCGAACGCCGTCGACCGCCCGACGGCCGAGGCGCTCGCGGACGCGTTTCGCCGGTTCGACGCGGATCCGTCCCTGTCGGTCGCCGTGCTGACCGGCGCGGGCGGGACGTTCTCGGCCGGCGCCGACCTGAAGGCGATGCGCGGCGACCCCGCGCGCACCACGCGCGTCGCGCCCGACGGCGACGGTCCCGTCGGGCCGACGCGCCTGCTGCTCGGGAAGCCGGTCATCGCGGCAGTCGAGGGGCACGCGGTCGCGGGCGGGCTCGAGCTCGCGGCGTGGTGCGATCTCCGCGTCGCGGCCGAGGACGCCGTCTTCGGCGTCTACTGCCGGCGCTGGGGGATCCCGCTGATGGACGGCGGCACGGTCCGCCTCGCCCGGCTCGTCGGCCTGAGCCACGCGCTCGACCTGATCCTCACCGGCCGCGGCGTCTCCGGCGAGGAGGCGCTCCGCATGGGCCTCGCGAACCGGCTCGTGCCGCACGGCCGCGCGCTCGCGGAGGCGACGTCGCTCGCGCGGGAGCTCGCGTCCCGCCCCCAGGCCGCGCTCCGCAGCGACCGCTTGAGCGCGTATGGGCAGTGGAGCCTCGCGCTCGACGACGCGCTCGCCGCCGAGTACCGGCACGGCGTCGCGACGCTCGCGACGGGAGAGCTGCGGGACGGCCTCGCCCGGTACGCGTCGGGCGCCTGGCGGCAGCGCGCGGAGCGCTGAGGAGAGACGCCGATGGCGACACTCGCCGAGGACCACGTCGTCGTTCAACGGATCCTGGACCACATCGACCGCCGCACGACGGACCTCGCCCCGGCCTGCTGGCGCGAGCCCGTGGCGAGCTACACGTCCGGGGGGCGGTTCGCGGCCGAGCTGACGCGCGTGCTCCGCCGCGCGCCGACGCCGTTCTGCCCTTCCGTCGCGCTGCCCGCGCCCGGCGCCTGGGTCGCGCGGGTCGCGGCCGGAACGCCGATCCTCGCGGTGCGCGGGACCGACGGCGTCGCGCGCGCCTTCCGGAACGCGTGCCGGCATCGCGGGACCCTCCTCGTCGAGGGGGCGGGCTGCGCGAAGGCGTTCGTCTGCCGCTATCACGGCTGGACGTACGACCTCGACGGGGCGCTGCGCGGCGTGCCGCACGCGCACGGGTTTCCCGACCTGGACGTGCGCACCCGGGGCCTCGTGCCCGTCGCCGCCGTCGAGCGCCGCGGCCTCGTGTTCGTCACGCAGGACGCGCCGCCGCTCGACGCCGACCTGGACGCGCTGCCGCCGCTCCTCTCGCCCGAGCTCGGCCTCGTCGCCCCGGCGATGGAGGTCGACGTGCCGGCGAACTGGAAGATCGTCGTCGAGGGGTTCCTCGAGGGCTACCACATCCGCTCGACGCACGCGGCGACGTTCTACCCGGTGCAGTACGACAACCTGAACGTGGTCGAGACCTTCGGCCCGCACAACCGGATCGCGTTCCCGTACCGGCGCATCGAGAAGCTCCGCGGCGTCCCGGCGGCGACGCGCACGGCCGACGGCGTGCTCACGTACGTCTACCATCTCTTCCCGAACGCGATCGTCGCGACCTTCCCGACCAACGTCGTGGTGGTCGTGGTCGAGCCGCGCGCCATCGACCGGACGTGCCTCGTCACGTGGGTGCTCGCGGCGGAGCACGCGCTTGACTGCGACGGGAAGGCCGCGCTCGCGCGCGCGGGAGACTTCGTCCGCGCGGGGGCGCTCGAGGACCAGGCGGTCGCGTGCGCCGTCCAGCGCGGGCTCGCGAGCGGCGCGAACGACGCGTTCGAGTTCGGGCGGTTCGAAGGCGCGATCGCCCACTTCCACCGGACGCTCCACGCCGCGCTCGAGGGAGCGCCGTCGTGAGCGGGCGGCGGCGTCCGGGCGTGCGGCGGCCCGCGCGGCGCGTCGCGGCGCCCCCGGGCGGCGACGCGACGCCGGCCGGCACGCGGGAGCGCGTCGTCACCGCCGCGCGCGCGCTCCTCGAGGAGGGCGGCTACGGCGCGGCCTCCGTGCAGGCGATCGCGGCCCGCGCCGGGGTGGCGGCGGGGGCGCTCTACCGCCACTTCCCCTCGAAGGCCGATCTCTTCGTCGACGTCGTCCGCGACGCGGCCCGGCGCGACTTCGCGGCGATGGCCGAGGCCGCCTCCTCGGGCGGGTGCGTCGCACGGCTCGAGGCGGCCGTCGCGACGTTCGCCCGGCGCGCCCTCCGGCGCCGGCGGCTCGCGTGGGCGCTCGTCCACGAGCCGGTCGACCCGCTCGTCGACGCCGAGCGCCTCGTGCATCGGCGCGAGTACTGCCGCCACATGGCCGCGCTCCTCCGCCAGGGCATCGCCGCCGGCGAGCTGCCGGAGCAGGACGCGGAGCTGAGCGCGGCCGCGGTCGTCGGCGCGATCGCCGAGGCGCTCGTCGGCCCGCTCTCCCCGATCGCGGGCGACGTCGGCTCCGACGAGGAGGTGATCGCGAAGCTCGTCCGCTTCTGCCGGCGGAGTGTCGGCGCGAGCGACCGCCCGCGCCTCCGTCACGTCGCGCGCCGGCGTCCCGGTTGAATCGAACGCGGGCCGCCGTCGGCCGCTCGACGCCGCGGGCGCGGTCCTGCCCCCCCCCGGGGGCGGGCGCCGCGATGCGGCGGGCGGGCGCGCCGCGGAATGGCACCCGGATTGCTCTCCCGCCGTGGACGGAATCCGCGGCGCCCGCCGGGTGCACGTCGTCGGCTCGGGCCCGAACGGCCTCGCCGCGGCGATCGCGCTCGCCGGCGCCGGTCGGCGCGTCGTCGTGCACGAGGCCGAGCCGACGCTCGGGGGCGGTGCGCGCTCGGCGGCGCTCACGCGGCCGGGATTCGTGCACGACGTCTGCTCCGCCGTCCACCCCTTCGCCGCCGGCTCGCCATTCTTCCGCACGCTGCCGCTCGCCGCGCACGGGCTCGCGTGGGTCGACCCGCCGGCCCCGTGCGCGCACCCGCTCGACGACGGCTCGGCCGCCGTGTGCGAGCGCCGCCTCGACGCCACCGCCGCCGGCCTCGGCGCGGACGGCGCCCGGTGGGCGCGGCTCATGGCGCCGTTCGTCCGCGCGTGGGATGCGCTCGCGGCCGACGTCCTGGCACCGCCGCTGCACCGCCCGCGGCACCCGCTCCTCCTCGCCCGCTTCGCCCTCGCGGCGCGGCGCCCGGCGGCGACGCTCGCCCGCGTCGCGTTTCGGGACGCACCCGCGCGCGCGCTCTTCGCCGGGATGGCCGCGCACGGCGTGCTGCCGCTCGACGCGGTGCCGACGAGCGCCTTCGCCCTCCTCCTCGCGGCCACGGCGCACGCCGTCGGCTGGCCCGTCCCCCGCGGCGGCGCGCAGCGCCTCGCGGACGCGCTCGTGGGCGTGCTCGGCGCCCGGGGCGGCGAGCTCCGCGTGAACGACCGCATCGAGTCGGTCGACGTGCTCCCGCAGGACGCGACCGTGCTGCTCGACGTGACGCCGCGGCAGGCGGAGCGCGTCGCGGGACACCGGTTCCCCGAGCGTTACCGGCGGCTCCTCCGGCGCTGGCGCTACGGGCCGGGCGCCTTCAAGGTCGACTGGGCGCTCGACGCCCCGGTCCCCTGGCGCGCGGCGGCGTGCGCCCGCGCCGGGACCGTGCACCTCGGGGGGACGCTCGCGGAGATCGCCGCGGCGGAGCGCGACGTGGCCGAGGGGCGCGAGCCCGAGCGGCCGTTCGTCCTCTTCGCCCAGCCGACGCGCTTCGACGCGACGCGGACGCCCGCCGGGCGGCACGTCGCCTGGGCCTACTGCCACGTGCCGCACGGCTCGACGCGCGACATGACCGCGTGCATCGAGGCGCAGGTCGAGCGGTTCGCGCCCGGTTTCACGCGGCGGGTCCTCGCGCGCTGCGCGAGCGGACCGGCCGACCTCGAGCGGCACGACGCGAACCTCGTCGGCGGCGACTTCAGCGGCGGCTCGCACCGGCTCGTGCAGCTCCTCGCGCGGCCGCGCCTCCTCCGGCCCTACGCGACGCCCGATCCGCGCGTGTTCCTCTGCTCCGCCGCGACGCCGCCGGGGGGCGGCGTGCACGGGATGTGCGGCTGGCACGCGGCCCAGGCCGTCCTCCGGACGTAGGGGCGCCGGCGAACGGGGTCTTGCACTACGGGGGCCGGGCTCGTCATCGTCCGACCCATGCGCGTCGCGGTGTTCAGCACGAAGTCCTACGACCGAGAGTTCCTGGAAGCGGCCAACGCCCGCTTCGGGCACGACCTCCGCTTCCTCGAGCCCGCGCTCGGCGCGGAGACCACGGCCCTCGCGGACGGCGCGCCCGCCGTCTGCGCCTTCGTCCACGACCGCGTCGACGCGGCGGTCGCGTCGCGGCTCGCTGCCGGCGGCACGCGGCTCGTCGCGCTTCGCTCGGCGGGGTTCAACAACGTCGACCTCGAGGCGGCGGCGCGGCACCGGCTCACCGTCATGCGCGTCCCCGCCTACTCGCCCCACGCCGTGGCGGAGCACACGGTCGGGCTCGTCCTGGCGCTCGCGCGGAAGCTCCCGCGGGCGTGGGCGCGCGTGCGCGACGGGAACTTCGCGCTCGAGGGCCTCCTCGGCTTCGACCTCGCCGCCCGCACGGCGGGCGTCGTCGGGACGGGGCGGATCGGGGCGACGTCGCGCGCATCCTCGGGGGCTTCGGCTGTCGCGTGCTCGCGTACGACGTCGCACCGAACCCCGCCTGCGTCGCGTTCGGCGTCCGCTACGTTGCGCTGGCGGAGCTCTTCGCGGCCGCCGACGTCGTGACGCTCCACTGCCCGCTCGTCCCGGCGACGCACCATCTGATCGACGACGAGGCGCTCGCGCGGATGCAGGACGGCGTCATGCTGATCAACACGAGCCGCGGCGCGCTCGTCGACACGGCGGCCGTCATTCGCGCGCTCAAGGCGGGGAAGATCGGGTACCTCGGCCTCGACGTCTACGAGGAGGAGGAGGACGTGTTCTACGAGGACCTCTCGGGCCGCGTGCTCCTGGACGACGTGCTCGCGCGGCTCCTCACCTTCCCGAACGTCCTCGTCACCGCGCACCAGGCGTTCTTCACGCGCGAGGCGCTCGAGCAGATTGCGACGACGACGCTCCAGAACGTCGCCGACTTCGCCGCGGGTCGGCCCTCGCCGAACGTCGTCGGACCCGAGCGGCGCGTCGCCCACGGCTGAGCGCGCCGGCGTCGCGACGCGCCTCGCCCCGCCGCGGCGCCCTCCCTTGCCCGCGGCGCGTGCCACGGCTAGACAGCGGCAGCCAGGCTCGGGGATTTACGAAGATGGCACGCTCGATCGTCCCGCCGGGAGAGGGCCGGAGCTTCGACGTCGCGCGCGGCCGGCGCATCCGCATCACCACGCCGCAGGGCTACCAGGCCGCGGACTTCTTCGCCTACAACGCCGAGAGCGTCGCCGAGTGGCTCTCGCCGCCGCACACGTGGATCGCGACCCGTTCGATCGTCCCGCGTCCGGGCGACGTCTTCCTCTCGCGCTTCCGACGGCCGATGCTCCGCCTGAGCGCGGACGGCGCGGAAGGAATTCACGACATGCTGCTGGCGGCATGCGACCAGTTCCGCTACGAGTCCTTCGGTCACAGAGGCCCGCATGCGAACTGCTCGGACAACCTGATGACCGCGATGCGCCGCATCGGGCGCGAGATCTCCGTCATCCCGCAGCCCGTGAACTTCTTCACGAACACGAAGGTCGAGCCGGACGGGCGGCTCCTCGCGCCCCGGAGCATCGTGAAGCCGGGCGCCTGGGTGGAGCTGGAGGCGCTGATCGACACGATCTGCGTCGTGTCGGCCTGCCCGTTCGACGTGACGCCGCCCGACTGGGAGATCAACGCGGGCGGCAAGCTGACGGAGCTCGAGGTCGAGGTGCGGTGAGGCGGGCGGGACGGCGGAGTCCCGCCCCGCAGCCGCGCGATTGCGAGAGGAGACGACGATGAAGGGAAAGCCGATCAACCCCTGGAATTGGCAGGATCAGCTCGGGTTCTCGCAGGCGATCGAGGTGTCGGGCGCGCAGCGGACGATCTACTGCGCCGGGCAGGCCTCGGTCGACGCCGAAGGCAACCCGATCAACAAGGGCGACATGGTGGCGCAGGTGAACCAGGCGCTCGACAACCTCGAGAAGGTCCTCCGGCAGGCGGGGCTCGAGCTCGGCAACGTCGTCCGGCTCAACTACTACACGACCAACGTCTCCCGCTTCCTCGAAGCCGGCCTCGGCCCGATCACGGGGCGCCTCGCGAAGGCGGGCTGCGCGCCGGCGGCGACGCTGCTCGGGGTCGCGAGCCTCTTCCACCCGGACGCGATGATCGAGATCGAGGCGACCGCGATCGCCTGAGCGACGTCACCGGCGGGTGCCGACGACCTGGCACCAGTCTCCCAGATCGTCCGACGGGAAATCACGTCATTTCGGGATGTGCGCCGGCATTCGCTCGCGCAAATCCCGCAGGCTCGCATGTCGGCTTCGCCCCGACGGACGTACCTGCCCGCGGACGAGCGCCGCGAGCAGATCCTCGACTGCGCGCTCGAGGTCTTCGCCCGCAAGGGCTTTCACGCCGCCTCGATCGCCGACGTCTGTGCGCGCGCTCGGATCGCCCGCGGGACGCTCTACCAGTACTTCACCGACAAAGGCGCCGTCCTGAAGGCGCTCATCGACCGCATCGCGCGGCGCATCCTCA
>DASRHG010000052.1:0-4676 GCA_035650655.1 Binatia bacterium
CGCATGAACCGTGAGCTCGGCACGGCGCTCGACCTCTCCGCGATCGAGCACGTCGCGTACTACAACGGACACCTCGACCGCATCGAGATCTACGCCCGCTTCACCCGCGAGGCGGAGATCGCCCTCCCCGATTTCGGCCGCCGCTTCCGCATCGCCCCGGGCGAGATGATCCTCACCGAGATCAGCCGGAAGTTCCAGGTGGACGAGGTCGCCGCGAACACCGCGCGCTTCGGGTTCGAGACGGTCCGCACCTTCACCGACCCCGAGCGGCGCTTCGCCGTCCTCCTGCTCCGCATGGGCACGAGGCGAGCCGTGACGGCGGACCGCGAGCGGTCCTGTCTCACGCACCTCGCCGAGGCCCGGGCGCGGACGCTCGAGCTGATCGAGCCGCTCACCGACGAGCAGCTCGTGAACCAGCACAGCCCCCTCATGAGCCCGATCGTGTGGGACCTGGGCCACATCGCCAACTTCGAGGAGCTCTGGTCGATCCGCGCGCTCGATCCGACGGCGGGCGTCGGCGACGCCGCGCGGGACCGCATGTACGACGCGATCAGCCACCCGCGTGCGAAGCGGAAGGACCTCCCGCTCCCCGACCGCGACGGTGCGCTCGACTACCTGCACACCGTCCGCGCGGAGACGCGCCGCCGCCTCGCGCACGTCGCCTTCGACCCGAGCGACCCGCTCCTCTACGACGGCTACGTCTACAAGATGATCGCCCAGCACGAGGCGCAGCACGGCGAGACGATCCTCCAGACGATCCAGCTGATCCCCGACTGCGTCTACGAGCCGCCGCGGCGCCGGGAGCCGCCCGGGGCGGCGATCCCGGTCGACGCGGAGTACGCCGTCGTGCCCGCAGGTCCGTTCCTCATGGGCACCGACGACCGCACGTTCGCCTACGACAACGAGCGCCCGCAGCACGTCGTCGAGCTGCCGCGCTACCGCATCGACCTGGCGCCGGTCACGAACGGCCAGTACCTCGCCTTCATGCGCGACGGCGGCTACCGGCGTCGCGAGTGCTGGTCGGAGGCCGGCTGGCGCTGGCTCCGCGCGGCCGCGGTCACCCACCCCGCGAACTGGATGCCGGGTCCCGGCGGCTCGTGGGGCGAGCGCGCGTTCGGCCGCGTGTCGCCCCTCGTCCTCGACCGCCCGGTGATCCACGTGTCGTGGTACGAGGCGGACGCGTACGCGCGCTGGGCGGGCAAGCGCCTCCCCACGGAGGCCGAGTGGGAGAAGGCGGCGGCGTGGGACGCCGAGCGGCGCGTCGCGTGCCGCTTCCCGTGGGGGGACGCGCCGCCGACCGAGGACCACGCGAACCTCGACCAGCGCACGTTCGCCCCCGCCGCCGTCGGCGCGTACCCGCGCGGGCGGAGCTTCTTCGGGTGCCATCAGATGATCGGCGACGTGTGGGAGTGGACCGCGACCGATTTCGGGCCCTACCCCGGCTTCGTCGCGTTCCCCTACCGCGAGTACTCCGAGGTGCACTTCGGCCGCGGCTACAAGGTGCTCCGCGGCGGCTCGTGGGCGACCCGGCCGATCGCCGTCCGGAACACCTTCCGGAACTGGGACCTCCCGGAGCGCCGGCAGATCTTCGCCGGCTTCCGCTGCGCCGCCGACGCCTGAGGCGGCGCGTCCGTCACGGACCGACGGTCGACGTGAGGAGGCGATGCGCGCCCGCCGCGGTGACGCGGAGGCGCACCGCGCGCGTGGTGGCCCACGCGGGCGCGTCCGGCACGAGCGCGACCGCGCCGTCGCCCGGCACGACGGCGCCCGTCACGAGGTCCGCATGGCCGTCGACCGCGATCGTGAACCGGCCCGCGGCCGCCGCCGCGCTCGCGCTCGCGACGTCGGGCAGCCCGGGGTCGAAGACGAACGACAGCGTGGACGGCGTCGCGCTCGCCGAGGCGACCGCGATCTGGAGGATCTCGACCCGGCCGCGGACGAGCCGCCCCTCGATCCGCGCGACGTGCTCGCCCGCCTCGTCGATCACGAGGTGGTCGCCCGTCCGGGACGCGATCGTGAACGTCGACCGGCCCCCGGGCCAGTCGTAGACCCAGCGCTCCCCCGGGGCCGCGAGCGCCGGCGCCTCGACGCGGACGAGATCGGCCGTGCCCGACGGGACGATGCCGATCCCGAGCCCCGCGGTGTAGAAGGCGTCGACGCCGAGCGGCGCGAAGGGCGGGATCGCGAGCGCCTGCCCGCCGATCGAAACCGACGTCTGCCCGCTCGCGACCGCGCTCGCGGCGCGGAAGAGGATCGGGAGCACGTCGGGCGCGTGGCCGACCGGATCCGTCGGCCCGCCGAACGCGGCCAGCGTGTCGGTGGCGGCGAAGAAGTCGAGGACGACGGATTCGTCGTCGACCGTCGTGAAGCGGAGCATCACCGCGAGCGACGTCCCGCTCCCCGTGCGGGTGAACTGCACCGGCTCGTAGTGGATCTCCCGCCCGGTCTGGAAGGACCGGGGCGCGTCCACCGCGCCGAGGTCGTTCACGTAGTCCGCCTGCGTGCCGTCGTGGCGCGTCAGGATCGCGCGCACGAACGGCTCGGTGCCCCCGCGATTCTCGACGAACGCCTCGACCGCCTCGTACGTCGGATGGCCGTCGAAGAACGCGATCACGTGCTCGTCGACCCAGCGCCAGTCGACGGGGATGGGCTGCACCAGCTCGAAGCCGTCGGCGGTGGCCGTGAACCGGCGGCGATGCGGGCGCCGGCGCGGCGTCACGAGGACGCCGGTCATCGTCGTGCACGCCGCGTCGAGCGTCGCGCGGAGCCGGACCCGCCCCTCGACGCCGAAGCAGTGGCGCCAGCGGGCGGTGAGGCGCCTTCCCTCGCGCCCGTGGGCGTGGGCGGCCGCCGGGTCGCAGCCGCTCGCGATCGCGACCGACCCCGCGTCGAGGACGACGGCGTCCGTCCCCGGTCCTGCGCCGAGGAGGCGCGTGCCCGCGACGGCGAACCGGCCGCCGGGACAGGCGGCCGCGAGGGCGTCGACCGACCCGAGGACCGCGGCGAGCGTGACGGCGACGAGGACGCGCATGGAGCATAGGTACTGAAGCGGCGTCCGAGTGTCACGCACGCCCGACATCCGCTCCTCACGTGTCGGAGCGATGCGCGTCTCGCGCGCCGGCCGGTATCGTCGTCGAGCGTGGCGCGCGGGACGCGACGCGCCCGGACATGGCCGAGCATCACGAGGGGACGTCGGACGGGCACGAGCACCGCGAGGCGCCGGGGCTCGGGGACGCGGCGGGGAGCCCGTCCGCCCGAACGCCGGCGCCCGCGCGCGACGCCGGACCGCGCCCCGGGGGGCCGCGCCGATGGGTCCCGTGGGCCATCGGCGCCGCCGTCGTCGTGCTCGCGCTCGTCGTCGCCTTCGGGCCCGGCCTCCTCGCGACGCGCGTCGTGGCGCCGCGGCTCGCCCGCACGCTCGGCGTGCCGGTCGCGATCGGGTGGCTCTGGTGGAACCCCTTCACGGGCTGGTGGACCGTGACGGCGCTCCAGGTGGGCGCGACGGCGGGCGAGCCCGCGCTCGCTGCCCGACCGCTCGCCGCCCGCGTCTACCTGTGGGACGTGCTCCGCGGACGCCGGCGCGTGCGCGGGCTCCAGGTCGGGCGGGCCGCCGTGCGCGCCACGCCGACGGCCACGGGGTGGTCGCTCCCGCTGCCGCCGGCGGAGGCGGGCGGCGGCCGCTTCTTCTTCACCGTCGAGCACGCCGACGTCCGGCAGACGACGATCCGGCTCGAGCCCGCGGGCGCGGCGCCCGTCCGCGTGCGCGTGCGGCGGCTCGACGTCTCGACCCTGGGCGTCGAGCCGCCGGCGACGTGGGCGAGCGGGTGGCTCCACGCGAGCGTCGCCGGCCGCGCGCTCCGCGCCGCGGTCTCCTACCGCGCGACCGACGCCCGCGCCCGGGCGCGGGCGCGGCTCCTCACGCACCGCCTCGACCTCGCGCACCTCGCGGCGCTCGTGCCCTCGCCGGACCGTCGGGTGGCGGGCCACCTCACGCTCGAGGGTACGTACGCCGGCGCGACGCGCGAGGGCCGGGTGCGCCGCCTGGTGGCCGGGCGGCTCGCGCTGCGCGACGCCGCGGTCGGCGCCGCGGGCGCGCAGGGACTCACCGCACGCGCGGTCACGCTGTCGCGCTCGCGGGTCGGGCTCGTCCGCCGGAAGGCGGCGCTCGGGCGGCTCCGCGTCCGGGAGGCCGAGGCGTGGCTCGAGGGCGCGGCCGGTGCGCTCCGCATTCCCGGCGTCTGGGAGCCCGGCGGCGGCGCGGGGCCGGCGTGGCACCTGACGGCCCGCGGGGCTTCGCTCGACGGCGGCCGCCTCCACTACGAGGCGGCCGGCCGACCGCCGCTCGTCGTGCGCGTCCCGCGCGCGACCGTCGGGCGCGCGCCTGCGGGGGCGGCACCCGTTCCCGTGTCGCTCGTCCTCGAGCCGGAGAGCGGCGGGCGCGTCAGCGTGAACGGCCGCGTCGTGCGGGAGCCGCTCGCCGTCGACGCCGACGTCGCCGCCGACGGCCTCGAGCTCGCGCCGCTCGCCGCCTGGGCCGGCACGCGGCTCGAGCTCGCGAGCGGGCGGGCGGACGCGGCCCTCCACGTCGCGTCCGAGGGCGGCGGGCTCGCGGCGTCGGGCGACGTGACGGTCGACGACCTCAAGTCGGTGGCGCCGGCCGACGCTCCGGAGGAGGT
>DASRHG010000053.1:0-20282 GCA_035650655.1 Binatia bacterium
GGCGCGGGTCTCAGACGGTTCCATGGTCCACCTCCGGCCGAGCGAGCTTCGTCAGGATGACCGTCGCCCAGGCGTGCGTGTCGTCGTGCGTGAGCGAGACCTCCCCGCCGCCGATCCCCGCTCCGCGGAGCGCCGTGCCGAGCGCGGCCGCGAACCGGAGGACGGGGCGGCCGAGCGGGCCCGGCACCGTCGCGATGTCGCGGAGCTCGAGCGCGCCGCGCCAGCCGGTCCCGAGCGCCTTCAGGACGGCCTCTTTCGCGGCGAAGCGCGCCGCGTAGTGCCGCCAGCGGAGCCGCCCCTTCGACTCGCAGTACGCGACCTCGGCGGGCGCGAAGACCTTCTCGCGCGCGTGGGCGGTGCTCTCGAGGAGCCGGCGGACGCGGTCGATCGAGACGAGGTCGGTGCCGAGGAGGATCGCCTCGATCGCCATCATGCCGCCTCCAGGCGCACGGCGGCCGCGAAGCCCTCGTCGCCGAGCGCGTTCACGAGGACGCCCCGCGCGAGCGACGCACCGCCCGGCCAACGGCCGGCGCCGAGCGCGGCCGCGCCGACGGCGACGTCGAGAAGCGCGCCCGCCGCGCCGAGCTCGCCGACCACCCGGCGCGTGGCGTGGATCGGCGTCCCGGCGCCGAAGAGCGCGTCGACGGCGCGCCGCTCCGCGCGGTCGCGCGCGGGGGCGCCGTTCGAGCACCCGAGGACGAGCGGCGCGCCCGCCGCCGCCCCGCGCGCGGCGCGCATCGCGCGCCCGAGCGCCTCGGCGACGTCGCCGTCCGGGGCGAGGCGGGTGGCACCGCCGGCGAGCCGGGCGTGAATCGCCGCGCCCCGCGCGCGGGCCGCGGGCTCGGCCTCGAGCACGACGGCCGCCGCGCCCTCGGCGGGCACGCACCCCGCGCGCCCCGCGTCGGCGAGGCCGCCGTCGGTCGCGCCGGCGAGGCGGCGCCACCAGGCGTCGAGCAGGCTGTCCGAGGCGAGCACCACCATCGCCCGCTGCTCGCCGCGCGCGATGCGGCGCGCCGCCTCGCGGAGCGCCACCAGCGCCGCGCTCCCGCGCCCGATGTACGTGCAGGTCGCGCCCCGGAGCGCGTTCGTCACCGCGGTGTGGTCCGCGGGCGAGCTCGCCATGCTGACGAGGAGATCCATCGGGTCGACGACGGCCGTGTAGACGTCCCACGCGCGGCCGGCCGTCGGCCCGTCCGCCGCGACGCGCGCGGCGCGGCGGAGCCGCGCCACGAGTCGGTCGCTCCCGGGCCGGATGCCGGCCGCGCCGAAGATGCCGACGTCGCGCGGCGCGAGGCCCGCGGCGCGGAGCCCCGCGGTCTCGATCGCGCGGCCTGCGGCGACGATGCCGAAGGTCGCGACGCGGCTCACGAGCTTCCGCTGCTTGCGCGGGAGGTAGCGGTCGAGCGGCAGCGCGTCCGCGTCGACGCGCCCCGCCGGCCGCCCCGCCGCGTCGGCCGCGAAGGCCGGCGTCCCGGCGTCGAGCCGCGCCGCGAGCGCGGCCGGGTCGCCGCCCCCGGGCGACACGACCCCGAGACCCGTCACGACGACGCCCGTCATGCCGGCGCTCCGAGGACGACGGCCGCGTTGATGCCGCCGAAGCCGAAGGACGTCTTGAGCGCGCGCGCGAAGCGGTGCGCCCGGGCCTCCACCGGCACGTAGTCGAGGTCGCACTGAGGGTCGCGCTCGCGGAGGTGCGCCGTCGGCGGGACGACGCCGCGGTTCATCGCGACCACGGTCGTCACTAGCTCGACCGCGGCCGAGGCGTGCACCAGGTGCCCGATCATCGACTTCGTCGAGCTCACGGGGAGGCGCCGGGCGGCGTCGCCGAGCGCGCCGTGGAGCACCCTCGTCTCGACGCGGTCGTTCATCGGCGTCGAGCTGCCGTGCGCGTTCACGTAGCCGAGGTCCCCGGGCGCGACGCCCGCGTCGGCGAGCGCGCGGCGCACGGCGTCGATGGCCGCGACGCCGTCGGGATGCTCGTCGGAGAGCCGGTACGCGTCGCAGGTGAGGGCCGCGCCGAGCCACTCGGCGTGAATGCGCGCCCCGCGCGCGACCGCGCTCTCCCAGGCCTCGAGGACGACGACGCCGCCCCCCTCCCCCATGACGAAGCCGTCGCGACGCCGGTCGTACGGCCGCGAGGCCGTCTCCCACTCGGCGTTGTTCCGCGAGAGCGCCTGCATGCGCGCGAAGGCCGCCATGCCGAGGAAGTTCACCATCGAGTCCGCGCCGCCCGTCACCATGACGTCCGCCTCGCCGTCGCGGATCGCGGCCGCGGCGGTCGCCATCGCCTGGGCGGAGGCGGGGCACGACGTCATGACCATCGCGCCCGGACCCGCGGCGCCGCAGCGGCGCGCGACCTCGCCGACGACCGTCTCCGGGCGGAGGAAGAGGCCGAACGTCTCCGGGCCGCCATGCGCCGGCACGAGCGCGTCCCACACCGCGTCGGCGAGCGCCGCCCCGTCCTCGCCGCCGCGCCAGCGGCCGAGGAAATCGATCTCGTCGGCGAACCACGCGCTGTCGAGGCCGGTGTAGCCGACGGCGAGCGCGACGCCGATCCGCTCGGGGTCGACCGTCCCGGGCGGGAGCGCCGCATCGGCCCACGCCTCGGCCGCGGCGTCGAGCGCGAAGCGGCGGGTGCGCTGGCCGGGCGCGCGCTCGTCGATGCCCGGCACCTCGCACGCGAACTGCACCGGGAAGCTCGTCGTGTCGAAGAGCGTGATCGGGCGCGCGGCGCTCCGGCCCGCCTCGAGCGCGGCCCAGAGCCGGGCCACGCCGTGCCCGAAGGGCGTCACGACGCCGAGCCCGGTGACGGCGACGCGCCGCCTCACAGCCTGTACCCTCCCCCCACCTGGAGGATCGTCCCGGTCACGTACGAGGCCGCGTCGGAGAGGAGCCAGAGGACGGCCGCCGCCACCTCCGCGAGCGTCCCGAAGCGGCGGAGCGGGATGCGGTCGAGGACGCCCCCGTCGAGGAGGCGCGCGTTCTTCGAGGTGAGCTGATCCGTCGTCGGGATGATGCCCGGCGCGACGGCGTTGACGCGCACGCCGCGCGGTCCGAGCTCGATCGCGAGCGCGCGCGTGAGCCCGTTCACGCCGCTCTTCGACGCCGCGTAGTTCGACTGCCCGGCTTCGGGGCGCTCGCCCGCGACCGAGCTCACGTTCACGATCGCGCCCGCGCGCTGGCGGAGCATCGGGCGGCACGCGGCCCGGATCACGTGGAACGAGCCGAGGAGGTTCGTGTCGACGACCGTGTCGAAGTCCTCGTCCGCCATCTCGCCGAGGAGGAGGTCGCGGCTCACGCCCGCGTTGTTCACGAGGCAGTCGAGGCGGCCCTCGCGCGCCGCGATCTCGCGCACCAGGCGGTCGACGGCGTCCGGGTCGCGCACGTCGAGCGCGTGCGCCGTGAGGGGGTGGGGAGCCTCGCGCCGTGCGCGCGCGCGCGCCTCCTCGCTCCGCGTGTGGTACGTGAAGTGGACCCGCGCGCCCGCGTCCGCGAGCGCCGCGACCACCGCGCTCCCGATGCCGTGCGACCCGCCGGTCACGAGCGCGACGCGGCCCGCGAAGTGGTACGCGACGGTCACAGGCAGAGCCCTCCCGCGACGCCGATCACCTCGCCGGTCACGTAGGACGCGCGCGGGCCGGCGAGGAACTCGACGAGCGCCGTCACGTCCGCCAGCTCCCCGAACCGCCCCGCCGGAATCGCGCGCACGATCTCCGGGCGCGCCTGCAGGAACGGCCGGGACAGGTCGGTCAGGATGAAGCCCGGGGCGACGGCGTTCACGGTGATGCCGCGAGGGGCCAGCTCCGCGGCGAGCGCGCGCGTGAAGCCGTGGATCGCGGCCTTGGAGGCGACGTAGTTCGACTGGCCCGCGGCGCCCGGGTTGCGCCCCACGATCGACGTCACGTTCACGATCCGGCCCCGGCGGCGGCGGAGCATGTGGCGGACCGCCGCGCGCGTGAAGAGGAAGGTCGTCCGGAGGTTCGTGTCGAGCACGTCCTTCCACTCCGTGCCCATCGCCGCCGCGACCCCGTCGCGGACCTTGCCGACGTTGTTCACGAGCACGTCGAGCCGCCCGAAGCGCGCGACGGCCGCGTCGACGGCGGCCGTCACGCCCCGGGCGTCCGCGCCGTCGGCCCGGAACGCCGCGGCCGTGCCGCCCGCGGCCGCGATCCGGGCGACGACCGCCTCCGCCTTCTCGCGCTCGACCCGCCAGGTGAGCGCCACGGCCCGGCCCGTCGCGGCCAGGTGCTCGGCGATGGCGGCGCCGATGCCGCGCGACCCGCCGGTCACGAGCGCGACCTCGCGTCCTTCCCTCATCGGGCGGCCTCCAGGACGACGGCCGCGCCGGCGAGGTCGCGGTCGGCGAGCGCGCACACGGCGCGCCGGCCCGCGGCGAGGCCGTCGAGCGTCGCGAGCACGGCGAGGGGCGCGTGCGCGTTCCCGCGCGCGAGCGCGGGCGGCGGCGCCGCACCCGCCTCGACCGCGGCCGACGCGGGATCGAGCCCCGCGCGTGCGAGCGCCCGGGCCCGCGCGACCTCGCGGAGGGCCTGCGGCGAGCAGTTGCGGCCGACGGGGCACGCGACGCCGAGCACCCGGCCGCGGATCACGGCGCCCCGCGCGCGCGCCGCCGCCTCGCGCTCGAGCACGAGGAACGCAGCCGCCCCCGGGCCGTCGTCGCCGGCGCCGGCGAGCGCCTCGAGCGCGCGGCCGACGGGGTCGAAGCCCAGGTCGACGCCGCCGACGAGCGCCACGTCGACCGCCCCCTCGCGCACCATCTCGAAGCCGTCGAGGAGCGCCTGCGCCGCGGCGCAGGTGCTGCCGCCGAACGTCCGCGTCGGTCCCTGCGCGCCGAGGCTGATCGAGAGGTGGAGCGCGACGCGATTCGACAGGTACTGGAGGAGGTGGAGCGGGTTCACCCGCCGGAGCACCTCGGCGAAGAAGCGCGCCGGCGGCTCGCCGGCGGTCGACGCGAGCGCGTCCGACATCCCGGGGTGCATGCGCGTCGACATCCGCGTGCCCACGAGGACCGCGGGGCGGCGCGCGGCGAGCGCGCCCGGCGCGAGGCCGGCGTCGGCGAGCGCGCGCGTGGCGGCGAGCTGCGCCGCGAGGACGTCCGCGCACATGAGGCGCGCGCTCTTGTCGCGCCCGCCCCGCACGGCCGTGAGCCGGCGGCGGAGCGCGTCCTCCGTCGGCTCGACCGCGACCGCGCCGGGCGGGAGCCCCGCGACCGCGTCCGGCGGGCCCGCGACGACGGCGCCCGCGCCCGTCACGACGACGCCGTCCGTCACGCGGCGCCTCCCTGCGCGAGCACGCCGACGAAGGCGCGCGCGGCGTCGAGCGAGCGGTCGTAGAGCCGGAGCGGGTCGTCGGCGGGCGGCTCGGGGAAGAGGAAGCCGAGCTCCGCCGAGACGGCACACTGGCCGTCCACCTCGCCGACGGCCTCGATCCGCCCGTCGTCCGTCCGGCGGACGCGGACCTCGAGCCGGTCGCCGGGCCGGACGAACCGCCGGAAGCGCGCCCGCGCGATGTCGTGCACGACCGGCCAGCGCGTGAAGCCGTTCGAGGCGGCGAGGAAGACGGTCGCCGCCTGGATGAACGTCTCCATCACGAGGGCGCCCGGCATGACGGGGAACCCGGGGAAGTGCTGCATGAAGTAGTCCTCGGAGAGCGCGCAGCACTTGACGAAGCGCGCCCGCGCCCCGGGCTCGAGCTCGAGCAGGCGGTCGAGGAAGACGAAGGTCACGCCGCCCGCTCCTCGGCGGCTGCGAGCCGCTGCTCGACGAAGTGGACGAGCCGGCCGATCGTGAAGACGGTCGACATCGCGCGCCAGAAGCTCTCGTCGAAGCCCGACTGCATCGCGGCCTCGACGATCGCGTCCTTCGCGGGGCCGTCGATCGGCCCCAAGAGGACCTGGCCGAGCCGGTCGAGGAGGTCGTGCGTGCCGAGCTCCGCGTAGCGGCGGCGGTGCGCCGCGTCGATCGCGATGCCATGCCGCCGCTCGATCTCGGCGAGGATCGCGGCGATCGGCTTCTCGGAGTACGCCGCCAGCTCCTCGGCCCCGATCGCGACGCCGTAGTCCTCCGCGACGACCTTCGCCAGCTCGGGGACGGGCAGCTGCCCCGTCGTCTGGCTGAACAGCTCCGTCCACGCGCGGGTCGGGAGGCTCACGTCGTAGACCTCCTCGAGCCGGAACGAGATGTCGAGGAAGTCGATCGACTCGGCGCCGAGGTCCGCGACCAGGCGCGACTCGCGCGTCACCTCCTCCGGGTCGACGCCGAGGGCGTCGACCACGATGTCGCGGACGACGTCAAATACGGGCTTCTTCTCGCTCATGATCCGCTCTCCTTCCGAGGTTCGATCGGGGGTGGGTGAGGACGAGGCAGGCGTTCTGCCCGCCGAAGCCGAACGAGCTCGAGCAAATCGCCTCGAGCCGCGCACGGCGCGGCACGTTCGGCGTGACGTCGATGTCGCAGCGCGGGTCCGGTTCCCGGAAGTGCAGCGTCGGCGGCACCGTCTGCTCGGCGAGCGCGCGCACGCAGACGACGGCCTCGAGCGCGCCGCTCGCCGCCATCAGGTGCCCCGTCGCGCCCTTCGTCGAGCTCATGGCCGGCATCGCGCGGCCGGCGAACGCCCGCTTCAGGGCCGCGACCTCGGCGCGGTCGTTCATCGCGGTCGACGTGCCGTGCGCGTTCACGTAGTCGACCGTCTCGAGGCCCGCGTCGGCGAGCGCCTCGCGGATCGCGCGCGCCGCCGTCCGCCCCTCCTCGTCGGGGTCCGTCAGGTGCCGCGCGTCGGCCGTCGATGCGAAGCCGGCGAGCCGTGCGAGGACGCGGGCGCCGCGCGCGCGCGCGTGCGCCGCGCTCTCGAGGACGAGCGCCGCGCCGCCCTCGCCGATCACCATGCCGTCCCGCGTGCGGTCGAAGGGCCGCGACGCGGTCTCCGGGCTGTCGTTGCGCCGCGACGTCATCTGGAGGATCGCCGTCGCGCCGAACGCGATCGGGTTCACCTTGCAGTCGCCGGCGCCGACGAGCGCCACGGGTACGCGCCCGCTTCGCACCGCGCGCAGCCCGGCGCCGATCGCCTCGGTCGCGGATGCGCACGCCGCCGCGACCATGCTCACCGTCTCGACGCGGCCGCATCGCGCCTCGACGCCGCGGAGGAAGCGCTCGGGGAGGCCCCACGCGAGGTCGTCGCCGCCCGTCGCCGCGAGCCGACGCGCGTCGACCCGCCCGCCGGCGAGCGCCGCGGCGAGACGGTGGCCGATCGCGGCGAAATCGTAGAAGGGCGACTCGAAGCCGAAGTGCACTTCGCACGGCGCGCCCGCGACCGCGGCGGCGTCGAGCCCGGCGTCGGCGAGCGCGTCGTCGAGGGCGGCGAGCGCGTAGCGGAAGCTCCACTCGGCGTCCGGGTCGGGGAGCGCCGCGCGGACGTCCTCCGGCACCTGTGCGGCGAAGCGCGTCGGGAGGCCCCGCGTGTCGAAGCGCTCGACGGGGCGGACGCCCGTTCCCGCGCCGAGGACGCCCGCCCAGAGCGCGTCGACGCCGCGGCCGAAGGGGTGGACGGCCCCGACGCCGGTCACGACCACGTCCGTCATGCGTCGCCCCCAAGTGCCGCGAGGCGCCGCCAGCCCTCGGTCACGAAGCCCGCGTGGAGACGGTAGCCCTCGATCATCGGCCCGGTAAGCGGGCGGAAGCCGACGGCGAAGCGCGCCGATCCCGCGGGCACGCCGTCGATCGCGGCGTCGCACGCGACGCGCGCGAGCTCGGCGTTGCGGCCGAGGACGCAAAGCGTGAAGTCGAGCCGCGCGCCGAACGGGATCGGGCGCTCGAACCGCGCCTCGTCGATACGGAGGAGGAAGACGAGCGCGGGCTCCGCCTCGCCCGCGGTCAGCACGAGCGACGCGAGCTGGAACATCCCTTCGAGCGCGAGCGACCACGGATAGCCCGATGCGACGGCGTGGCGGACCGCGTGCTCGCTGTACGTCTCGTCGGCGCGCGTCGCGACCTTCACGCCGCGTCCCGCGCGCCCCGCGTCCACCGCTTCGATCCGGTCGAGCTGCGTGTACCGCATCGTCGTGTCCCGGGCACGCTCTCGTGCAAGGCGAGTGCCACGAGCCGCGACGCGCGGTCAGCCCGCGTGCGCCGGCTCGCGCGCCACTGTTGGCGTCGCGGGCGCCAGATCCGGCCGGTCGCCGGCCACGGCCTCGCCGAAGCGGACGCGTCCGCTCATCCCCGACCGCAGCCGCGGATCGGCGTCGACGAGCTCGATCTCCACGCGGACCGTGCCGCGTGCGACGTCGACGACCGGATCGAGCGATGCGACCTTGCCGCGGAGCGGCGTGCCGGGCATCGCGTTCAGCTCGATCGTCGCGCCCGCGCCCGGCCCGATGCGCGGCGCGTCCGCCTCCGCGACGTACGCCTGCACGCGCAGCTGGTCGACGTCGGCGAGCGTCAGGATGGGCGCCGAGCCGGCGACCACGTATTCGCCGACGTGCGCGAGGCGCTCGGTCACGACGCCGTCGATCGGCGCCACGACGCGGCACGCCGCGCGCTTCTGGGCGGCGGCCGCGACGTTCGTCTCCTCGAGCGCTACCCGGTCCGCGTCGAGCTGCGCGCGGATGCCGGTCTCCTTGAAGTCGCTCTCCGAGATGAGGTGCTCGGCGGCGAGGCGGACGCTCCGGCGGTACTGGTCGCGCGAGAGCGAAGCCTGCGTGCGCGCGATCGCGAGGTTCATGCGCGCGCCCTCCTCGGCGACGCGGTACGACGTGTCGTCGAGCCGGGCGACGACGTCGCCCCGTCGCACGCGCGCGCCGACGTCGAACGGCAGCTCGACGAGACGGCCCGCCACCTCGGCCGCGATGCGGACCGAGCCGCCGACGAGGAACGTCTCGGCGGCCGCCGTGAGCCCCGCCGGCGGCGCGGGCGCGGCCGGCGCCGCGACGGGTGCGCCCGCCACGGGTGGCACCGTCTTCGCCTCGGGCGCTGCCGCGTGCCAGAAGCGGCCGGCGGCGACGAGCGTCACCGCCGCGATCGCGACGGCGGCGAGCACGCGCCGTCCGCGGCGCGGCGGAGGGGGCGGGAGCGGCGCGGCGTCGATGCGGAGGGCGGCGAGGTCGTCGGGCTCCATGTCCGAGCCGCGGAGCAAGGAGCGTACCGCCGACGTTGGCCTCGCTCTTGCTCTCGCGGAAGCGGACGCCGCCATGAAGGGACACCGCCGCTTCCTCCTCTGGCTCGGCATGACGCTGTCCGCGGCGGGCCTCGCGCGCTCGATCCTGTCGACCGCCCTGCCCTACATCCAGCGGAGCTTCGCGCTCGGGGAGGAGGACGTGGCGCGGATCGGCGTCTGGTTCGCGCTGTCCCAGCTGCTCATCGTCCCCGGGACGTGGCTCGCCGACCGGTACGGCCACCGCCGCGTGCACGTGGCGGCGCTCGTCGTGTTCCCGCCCCTCGCCTTCGGGGCGGCGCTCGCCCACTCGCTCGTCCCGTTCGTCGCGCTCCAGCTCGGCATGCGCGTCTGCGCGGGGCTCTTCCTGACGCTCTCGAGCGTCCTCATCGTCCGCTTCGTGCCCGCGGAGCGCCGGGGCAAGGCCCAGGCGCTCTTCCTCGCAACCGCGGGCATCGGCGATGGCCTCCTCGCCGCCGCGCTGCCGCTCGTCGCCGCGCGCGACGACGGCTGGCGCTACGCGTTCGTGGCGGCGGGGCTCCTCGGCGTGTGGGCCGGGCTGCGCGTCGGGCCGCGGCTGCCCCACGTGCCGCCCGACGCGCCGCGCGCGGGCGCGGGACGGCAGCCGCTCCCGCCGCACCTCGTCGTCGTGCTCGCCTTCCTCGTCGCCGTCCACTTCCTGGTCGCGATCGTGGACGGCCCCGTGTCGAGCTACACCGCCTACCACGCGCTCGGGACGCTCCACCTGACGCCGCGCGCCGCCGGCCGCATGGTCGTCTGGGGCGGCATCCTGAGCATCGTCGCCGGCGTGCTCGGCGGGAACCTGATCGACCGGCTCGGCGCGCGCGCGGTCGCCGTCGTCGCCGTGGTCGCGCGCGCGATCGCGGTCGCGTCGTTCTTCAGCAACACGGGGCACCCCCACACGCTCGAGGCCGTCGCCTACTTCGCCGTCATCAGCGCCGCCGGGTCGATCGGGGGCGCGGCGCTCGTCAACCTGACGCTCGACGCCGTCCCCGATGCCTGGCGCGGGCGCGCCGCGGGCGCGGTCCGGACCGGATCGACCGCGGGCGTCCTCGCCGCGACGTTCGTCGTCGCGGCGCTCGTGCCGACGTACGGCATCGCCGGATCGGTCGTGCAGCTGACGCGCGCCGCGCTGGTGACGCCCCTCCTCCTCCTCGTGCTGCCGCGCTGGCGGCCGCATCCCGCGCCCCCCGCCGAGGCCGTCGGCGCCGAGGCCGCCTGATCAGCCGGTCGCCGCCCGCGGCGCTCCGCTCGTCGTGATCGGGCGCGCCTGGAGGACGACGAGCGCGCCGGCGGCGAGACCCCACTCGACGTCCTGCGGCCCGCCGAGGAACGCTTCGAGGGCCCGTCCGAGCGCCGCGAGGCGCGCGACGTCCGCGGGCGCGAGGAGCGCGGGGCCGGCTCCGGTCCGGACCGCGCCGCCCCCCTCCCGCGCGACGCCCCAGCTCTCGTCGGCCCCGCGCCCGCCCACCAGCCGCTCGCCCGCCCCGCGCACCGCCTCGAGGCGCATCGCGCTCGGCTCGCGCGGGTCGCGCGTGAAGAGGACGCCCGCCGCCTCGCACGCGACCTCCGTCTGGACGAGGACGGCCATCGCGGGCGGGGCGGCGGTCCCGCGCCGGCCGCGGTAGAGGATCGCGGGCGCGGCCCAGAGCGACGCCCACACCGTCCGGACCGCGGCGTCGAGCGCCGCGTCGCCGCGGACCCCGAGGACGGTCTCGTGCTGTCCCGCGTACGACGCGTGCGCGCCGTCCTCGGCCGGGGACGACGAGCGGACGGCGAGCGCCGCGCCGGGACGCGGCTCCGCGAGCGCCGCCCGCGCGCCGGCGAGCGCGCGCGCGAGCGGCGCCGGGAGCGGCGTCGCGAGCGCGGCCGTGCGGATCGCCGCGGCCGCACGACGCGCCCCGGCCGGGTCGCGCGGGGGCGGATCGCCGAGCGCGGCCGTGACCGCGGGCGCGACGGCCGCCGCGTACGGGGCGAGCGCGTCCGTGCCGACGCAGAACCCGGGCGGCACCGGAAACCCGGCGCGCGCGAGCCGGGCGAGCGTCGCGGCCTTCCCTCCGACGAGCGCGGCATCCGCGGCCTCGGCGAGGGGCACGAGACGGGTCATCGCCGCGCCCTCACGAGCGCCGCGGTGGGATCGGCGCACGCGCGTCGACGACGGCCAGGTGATCGGACTGCCCGGACGCCGCCGCACCGTTCCGCGAGAGCCCGAGCCGCTTCATCTTCCGGTAGAGCGTCCGCTGCGGGAGTCCCGCCGCGGCCGCCTGCTCGGCGACGCCGCGGTAGCGCTCCACGAGCCGCGCGAGGTACTCGCGCTCCCGCTCCCGCATCCAGGCGCGGAACCCGATGGGGGGCCGCGCGGGCGCGGCTGCGGCGGGCGCGGGCGGCGCGGACTCCGCCGCCGGCGGTGCGGGCGGGCCGCCGGAGAGCGAGCGGATGACGCCGCGCTCGGAGCCGAGCACGACGGCCCGGCGGAGCACGTTCTGGAGCTCGCGGACGTTCCCGGGCCACGGCAGCCGGCGAAGCTGGTCGAGCAGCTCGTCGCTCACCTCCGTCACGCCGCACCGCCGCGCGAGCGGGTCGGTCGCGAGAAAGTGGCGGACGAGGAGCGGGATGTCGTCCCGCCGGTCGCGGAGCGGCGGGATGCGGATCGTGAGCACGCTCACCCGGTAGAAGAAGTCCGCGCGCATCCGCCCGAGCGCCACGAGCTCCTCGAGGGGCACGTTCGTCGCGGCGAGGACGCGCACGTCGACGTTCATCGGGCGCTGCTGGCCGACGCGCGTGATTTCGCCGTGCTCGAGGAAGCGGAGGAGCTTCCCCTGGACCGGCGGCGCGATCGAGTTCACCTCGTCGAGGAAGAGCGTGCCGCCGTCGGCCGCCTGGATCCGGCCCGCGTACTGCCGGTCGGCGCCCGTGAACGCGCCGCGCTCGTGCCCGAAGAGCTCCGACTCGGCGAGGTTCTCGACGAGCGCCGCACAGTTGATCGCCACCATCGGCATCCGCGCGCGGGCGCTCAGCGCGCAGAGGAGGTTCGCGACCAGCTCCTTGCCGGTGCCGGTCTCGCCTTCGATCAGAACGGGCGCCTCGAGCGGCGCGAAACGGCGGACGCTGTCCATCACCTCCGCCATGGCGGGCATGCAGCTCACGAGCGCGAGCGTCCCGTTCGAGCTCGGCACCTCCATCCGCCACTCGGAGCTCACGGCGCCTCCTCGCCCCCGGCATCCACGACGGCGAAGGCGCCGAGCGCCGTGTACCGCGCCGCCCGCCGCGCGAGCAGCTCTGCCGCGTCGAGCCGTTCGAGGCTCCGGAGCGTCCGGTCGAGCGCGCGCCGGACGCGCGCCGCGGCCTCGGCAGGCGCGCGCGCGATCCCGCAGCGGGGCTCCGGGATCACCTCGTCGACAATGCCTTGGGCGCGCAGCTCCGGCGCCGTCAGGCGGAGCGCGGCCGCGGCCTCCGGCGCCCGCGCGCTCGAACGCCAGAGGATCGACGCGCACCCCTCCGGGGAGATGACGCCGTAGAACGCGTGCTCGAGCATCAGCACGCGGTCGGTGAGGGCGAGGGCGAGGGCGCCGCCGCTGCCGCCCTGCCCGATGACGACGGCCACCGTCGGCACGCGGAGCGTCGCCATGCACGCGAGCGTCCGCGCGATGGCGCCCGCCTGCCCGCGCTCCTCCGCCCCGAGGCCGGGATGCGCGCCCGGGGTGTCGACGAGCGTCACGACGGGCAGCCCGAAGTGCTCCGCGAGCCGCATGAGCCGCTCGGCCTTGCGGTACCCTTCGGGGAAGGCCATGCCGAAGCTCCGCCGCACCTGGTCGTCGTGGTCCCGCCCGCGCTCCTGCGCGACGACGACGACCGGGCGCCCGGCGAGCCGCGCGACGCCGGCGCGGATCGCCGGATCGTCGCGATAGGCGCGGTCGCCGTGGAGCTCGATGAAGTCGGTGAAGCTCTCCGCGAGGTAGTCCGACGCGCGGGGACGCGCGGCGTCGCGCGCGCGACGGACCCGCTCCCACGCCGTCGCCTCCGCGGCCGGGGCGCGGAGCGGGACCGACCGCGCGGCGGACCCGTTCAGCGTCACCGCCCGGGCTCCCCGCCGCCCAACGCCGCGAGCAGGGCCGCGAGCCGGTCGCGCAGCGCGGCGCGGGGCACGACATCGTCGACGAGGCCGCGCTCGAGCAGGCGCTCGGCGCGCTGGAAGCCGGCGGGCAGCGGCGCGCGGATGGTCTGCTCGATGACGCGCGGACCCGCGAAGCCGATCTGGGCGCCCGGCTCCGCGAGGATGACGTCGCCCAGCATCGCGACGCTCGCCGACACGCCGCCCGTCGTGGGATCCGCCAGCACGGCCACGTAGGGCAGCCGCTCGCGCCGGAAGCGCTCGATCGCCACCGTCGCCTTCGCCATCTGCACGAGCGCGAGCGTCCCCTCCTGCATCCGGGCGCCGCCGGACGCCGTGACGACGACGACGGGAAGCCGCCGGCCGCGCGCTCGACCGAAGAGCCGGCAGAGCCGCTCGCCGGCGGCGCTCCCCATGCTGCCGCCCATGAAGCCGAAGTCGAAGGTTGCGATCGCGAGGGGGCGCCCGTGGAGGCGCGCCGCGCCGCTCACGACGGCGTCCCGCTCGCCGGTCTTCGCCCGCGCGAGCCCGAGCCGCGCGGGATACGGGATCTCGTCGACGAAGCCGAGCGGGTCGGTCGACCCGACGCCGGCGTCCCACTCGACGAAGCTGCCGGCGTCGACGAGCAGCGCGAGCCGCTCGCGCGCCGTCAGGCGAAGGTGATGCCCGCACGCGGGGCAGACGAGGAGCGCCGCACGCAGGACGGCCGCGTCGTGCACCGCGAGGCACGCGGGACACGTGCGCTCCGTCCCGCTCGCGGGCGCGAACTCGGGCGCGACGTCGACCGTCGCGTCGGACGAGCGCGCGCCGCGTTGTGCGAACGGGACCACCGCGGGGTGCAGGCAGCAAGAGGCGTGCCCCCGGGCGAATCGGCCGAGCGCGTGCCGACGCTGCCACGAGTGGCAGCGACCTCGGATGATTGTGGCACGCATCGCCGCCTCCCGACTCGCGCTACGCTCGCCGGCAGGAGGTGTCAACGAGCGGCGGGCGACGTCGGCGCTACCTAGTTCTACGGCGCGCGCCGCGCGCGCGCCGCCACGACGGATCGTGCCGCACGCCCGCTGGTCGCGCTCGCGCATCGCGGCCGGAGAGCGTGACGGGGGACGGAACGATGTGCCCCGGCCCCCCTACATATATGCAGCGACGACCTCGCGGACCGCCGCGGCCCCCCGACGCGGCGCATCTGCGCCAGGGGAGCGCACCGCATGCGCGGTTCCGCCGCCGCCGCGCGACGCATTACACTCCCGCGCGCGCATGCGTCCCGCCGTCCGTCACGCGCTCGCGCTCCTCGTCGTCGCCCTCGCCGCCGCGGCGCGCGCGGCCGCGGACGTGGACCCGCTCGCGGTCCTCGACGGCTACTCGCTCTTCGCACGCGACAAGCTCCTCGCCTCGACGCTCCACCTCGCGAACGGCAACCTCGGCGTCAGTCGAGGTCCGCTCCTCTGCACCGGGACGCTCGACGCCGAGAGCTCGGTCGTGGTCGCGACGAAGGTGGCGCTCGCCCCGCGCACCTCCGTCTGCGACACCCTGATCGCGAACCGGGTGCGGACGGACGCCGCCGACTGCTCGGTCGCCGACGGCTTCCACGCGCCGCTCGTCCCGGACCTCCGCGCCGCGTGCCGCTTCCCGGCGCCCTTTCCCGCCTGCGACCGCGCGAAGCCGATCGCCGTCCGGCGTGGCGAGACGGTGACGCTCCCGCCCGGCGTCTACGGCGCGGTCGGCAGCCGGCGGAAGCCGGCGGCCGGCACGCTCGTCCTCGGCGGCCGCGGGCGCTTCGTCTTCTGCGACGTGACGATGGCGCGCAAGGCCGCGCTCGTCGTCACCGAGCCCGCCGAGGTCGACGTCGCCGGCAACGCCGCGCTCGGCTTCGTCCAGTTCACGGGCGTCGCGGGCCCCGCCCTCGACCCGGATGGCCGCCGGGTCCCCGGCGTCCCGACGGAGCTCCGCTTCTTCGTCGGCGGCCGGAGCGTCCGGATCGGCACGGCGGCCTCGCTGCCGCACCTCTGCGCGCCCGCCGCCACGCTCGGCGTCGCCCGCGGCGCGACGCTCGAGGGGAGCTTCGTCGCGCGCGTCGTCGACGTGCGCCACGTCGCCGGCACGGTCGCGATCAGCTCGACGCCCCGCTGCGGCGACGCCACGCCGGACGCCGAGGAGGAGTGCGACGACGGGAACAACGTCGACGGCGACGGCTGCGAGAGCGACTGCACGCTCCCCGCGTGCGGGGACGGAGTGCTCGAGGACGACGAGGAGTGCGACGACGGGAACGACCAGGACGGCGACGGCTGCGAGAGCGACTGCACGCTGCCCTTCTGCGGGAACGGCGTCGTCGACCCGGGCGAGGCCTGCGACGACGGGAACGACGACGGCGACGACGATTGCGAGCCCGACTGCACGCCGACCCCCGCCCCGCCCGTCTGCGGCGACGGGCAGGTCGACCCCGACGAGCGCTGCGACGATGGGAACGACGAGGACGGCGACGGCTGCGAGAGCGACTGCACGCCCACGCCGGGCCCCCCCGCGTGCGGGAACGGCGTCGTCGAGGGCGACGAGGAGTGCGACGACGGGAACGACGTCGCCGGCGACGGGTGCGAGCGCGACTGCACGGCGACGCCGCCGCCGGCCTTCGTGCGCGACCTCGGCGGGAGCCAGACGAAGGCGCTCGCTTCGCACGTCGCCGTCGCGATCCCGGACGAGCCGGTGCCCGTGGGGCACACCGTCGTCGCCATGGTCGCGATGCCGAACGTGGCCGGCCGCGTGGCGTGCGGCGACACGGCCGGCAATCGGTACGCGATCGACGCCGAGGCGACGAACCCGGATGCCGCCGGCGGCGGCCTCCGTACCGTCATCTGCTCGGCCTACGTCACGCGCGAGCTGCGGCCGTCGGCGGCGCCGATGGGCGCGCCCGGCGACGAGGTGTTCTTCGACTACCCGACGGCGAAGGCGACGGTGCTCGCCGTCTACGAGTTCGAGCACCTCTCGCCGCACCCGGTCCACGAGTCCCTCGCCGCGCACGACGCGGGTGCGGGCCCGGAGCCGCCCCTCTTCTTCACGACGACGACGAGCGACGCGCTCGTCCTGGCCTCGATCGCGACCGCGACGAACCTCCTCCGGACCGTCACCCCCGGCGACGGCTGGACCGCGCTCACGCCCTTCGCCACGAGCGGCAGCGGGCGGAACTCGGCGCTCTTCCCCGAATGTCTCGTGACGCCGGGCGGCGACGTGCCGATCGGGTGGCGGTTCGGCGGAGGCCACCAGTGGGCGCTGGCGGCGGTCGCGCTCCGGTAGCGGCCGCGCGGTCGCGAGGCGCCTCGGGGGCCGTCTACTTCGCGCTCGGCGGGCGGCCGAGGGGGCCGCCGGCGACCTCGCTCCCCGCCTCGAGGCAGAGGAGACGGACGCGGCCCGTCGCGACGACGCGGCCCGCCGCGTCGCGCGCCGTCGCGTCCCAGAGCTGCGAGCGACGACCGCGGGTCACGGGCGTCGCGGTGACGCGGATCGTTCCGGCGCGCACGGCACGGACGAAGCTCGTGTGGTTCTCGACGCCGACGACGGAGAGGCCGCGCGTGATCGCGTCGAGACCGGCGCCTGCGGAGCACACGCTCTCGATCGCGCTGCAGTGGACGCCGCCGTGCGCGATCCCGTACGGCTGGTGGTGGCGCGGGCCGATCTCGTACTCGGCGACGACCTCGTCGCGCGTCGCCCTGATCCAGCGGAGCCCGACGACGCCGTCCCAGCCGTTCCGCTGGGCGTTGAACACGTCGGCGAAATCGACGGGCGCGGGCGTGTCGGCCATGCAGGGCGCGGCGTCAGGCGTCCCGGAGGCCCCGGAGCGCGGCGATCGCCTCGGCGACGTGCTGAGTCGCGCGGAGCTGCGAGTTGAACACGTGGCGGACGACGCCGTCCGTGTCGATCACGAAGGTCACGCGGCCGGGCAGGACGCCGAGCGTCGGCTTCACGCCGTACCGCTTGCGGACGGTGCCGTCGCGGTCGGTGAGCAGCACGAACGGCAGCTGGTACTTCGACGCGAAGCGAGCGTGCGACTCGCCGGAGTCGGCGCTGACCCCGATCACCTCCGCGCCTGCACGGGTGAAGTCCTCGTACTGGTCGCGGAACGCGCACGCCTCCTTCGTGCACCCGGGCGTGTCGTCCTTCGGATAGAAGTAGAGGACGACGGGCCGCTTCCCGCGGTAGTCGCTCAGGCGGACCGTCCGCCCGGTGCCGTCGGGGAGCGCGAAGTCCGGCGCGACGTCACCCACCTGCGGCCCGGCCACGCCGCCGAGGAGATCGAGAACGCCCATGGGCGAGGATCACTGCCATACTCGGCGGCGGGCGTCCATCGACGCCCGGACGCGCCGCGCGGCCGCGCGGCGCTTCGCCGCCTCCGGCCTCACTGGACGTAGCCGAGCTCGCGGAGCTTCTCGAAGACACCCGGCGTCGCCCGCGCCGGCGCCGGCGCCGGCTGAACCCCCGCCTGCCAGTCGGCGATGAGGGCACGGAGCCGGGCGGCCGCGTCGGCCTCGGTGAAGACGTTCCGGCGCTCCTCGGGGTCGCTCGCGAGGTCGTACAGCTCGTATTCCGCGAGCGTCGGCGCGTGGATCAGCTTCCAGCCGGGCAGGCGCACGGCGACGAGCGGCGTCTCCGTCCCCGCTCGCGTTCGTCCCTTCACCGTCTCGATGAACGCGGGCCGCGTTGCCGGTGCGGCGAGGACGTCGTCGCCGTGGAGGTCCGGCGGAACCCGGAAGCCCATGAGCGCCGCGAGCGTCGGGAAGAGGTCGATGCCCTGCACCTGCGCGGCCGTGCGGCCGGGCGCGATGCCAGGTCCCGCGACGACGAACGGGATGCGCACCGCCTTCTCGTAGAGATGGGAGCCGTGCGAGAGCATGCCGTGCTCCCCGAATTCCTCGCCGTGATCGGCGAGGACGACGACCACGGTCGCGTCGAGCACGCCGGCGCGGTCGAGGCCGCGGAGCAGGTCGGCGAAATCCTCGTCCCACCCCGCGATCTCGCCGACGTAGAGTCGGTGCAGGTATGCGACCTCGGGGGCCGGCGGCGGCGCGGCGCCGTCCAGCTCGATGGCGAGCGCGAACGGCGCCACCTGGCCGGCGGCGATCGCCGGCCGGATGCCGGGCGGCGGAGGCGGCTGGTGCGGCGGCCGCGGGGTGTAGGGCCCATGCACGTCCATGTAGTGGAGGTAGCCGAGGAAGCGCCGGTCGCGGTTCGCCGCGAGCCAGGCGAGAAACGCCGCGTTCACGTCGCGCGCGGGCCGCCAGCCGCGCGGCTCCTTCGCGCGCTCGAGCTCGACGAACGTCTCGAAGCCGCGCGACAGGTTGGTCCGGCGGGAGACGAGCGGGTTGGCCGACACGGCGATCGTCGTGATGCCCGCGCGGCTCGCCTCCTCGGCGAAGGTCGGAATCGCGTCGTCGAGGAACGTGCGGTCGACCTCCGACCGCGGCTCCGTCCCGGCGGCCCGCTGCCGCACGCCCACCACGCCGTGGGCCGTGGGGTATCGGCCCGTGAAGAGGCTCGCCACCGCCGGGAGCGTCCACGGCGCCTGGGCGGCAGCCTGCTCGAACAGCCGGCCGCCGGCGGCGAACCGGTCGAGCGCCGGGCTCGGGCTCGGCCGCGCGCCGTAGCAGCCGAGATCCTCGGCCCGTAGCGCGTCGACGAGCACGACGAGGACGTTGGGGGCCCCGGGACCCGGCGCCTGGCGCTCGCGCCAGTCGTCGCGCAGCACGCGGACGTGGCTCCACGCCGGCACGATGCCGCTCGCGTCGCCGATCGCCTCCGTCCGGAGCGCGATCTCCACCTCCCGCTCGCGCTCGACGCCGAGGTCGACCGCCGTCTCGACCCAGCCCCGCGCTGCGTGCCGCGTCCCGCGCGCCAGCGTCCGCGCGAAGCGCCGCCGGCCGTCCACCTCCACGCTGAAGCGAATGGCGGCGCGCCGCGAGGCCGCGGAGTCCTTCCGCTCGATCCCGATCGCGAACGCGAGCTTCGCGCGCGGCGGCACGCGGAGGCGGAAGCGGATGCGGGCGGGGGCGGGGGCGACGATGCCGGCGCGGTAGGCGCCGGCCGCCGAGAAGTGGTCGCCGGGCTGGATGCCGCCCATGCGGACGGGGTCGTCCACGCGCTCCTCGCTCACGTCGGCGTGCCGGAACGCGGCTCCGAGATCCGCGACGCGCTCCTCGAGCCGGATCCGCGCCGGGACGCGGCGCTGCGTGCGTCCGTGGAGCCACCATCCAGCAGCGGCGAGCGCGGCGAGCGCGGCGAGCACCACCGGCGTCCCACCACGCGCGGTTGCCATCCGGACCTGCATTCCATTCAAGGGCGGCGCGCGTCAAGCGAAAAGGCGCCGGACGGACGGTCACGCCGCGCGCGCGAGACGGAGCGCGTCGGAGGTGCCCGCCATGACCAGCACGTCGCCCGCCTCGAGCGGGCGCGCCGGGTCGGGCAGCTCCCAGTCGCGCGCGCCGCGGTGCCGCACCGCGAGGACCGCGACGCCGAAGCGCGCGCGGCAGTCGAGGTCGCGGAGGCTCCGTCCGACCCAGGGCGGCGGCACGTCCACGGGGACGACGCGGTACTGGTCGTCCCAGCGCGGCTCGGCCTGCTCGAGCCACGCGGGCATCGACGCGGCGCCGAGCGCCGCGACGGTGCGGTTGAATGCCGCGATGAGGTCGGCGCGCGAGAGCATGCCGAGGAGACGCCGCGGCTCGGCGGGGTCGACGACGGGAAGGTCGTCCGTGCCCTCCGACTCCATGCGCCGGAACGCCTCGCCGAGGCTCGTCTCGGGGGTGAGCGCCGGCGGCGGCGGGTCGGCGAGGTCGCGCGCGCGGAGGACCGGATCCGCCTTCTGCTCGACGAGGAGCGCGCGCAGCTCCGCGAACGGCAGTACGCCGACGAGCGCGCCCGCCGCGTCGACGACCGGGAAGGTGGAGCCCCGGCTCTGCCCGACGACGCGCAGCACCTCGGGCAGCGGGCAGTCGTCGCGCACGAC
>DASRHG010000054.1:0-27687 GCA_035650655.1 Binatia bacterium
AATGGTGCCGGCCGTGCCCGCGAGCCCCGTCGCCGGCGGCGTGAAGCCCCGCTGCCCGGACGCAGCGAGCATGGCACGCGGGTTGAGTCCGCGGCGTGCGGTCCCCTCGAGACGCCCGTCCCGCGCACCGAGACTGGAGCCGAATGCCTCTCCCGCCCTGGTCCATTCCGCCCGCGCTCAACTACGTCGGGCTCTTCCTCACCTTGAAAGTGCCAGCTCAACTGCTCCTACTGCATCAACGACCCCGATCAGACCGGCGACGCGGACTACGCACGCGTCCACGCCGCCCGCGAGGACGGCCTCGTCCGCCCCGAGGCGTGGAAGCGGCCGTACAAGCGCTGCCTCGCCCTGCCCTTCTTCGCCGAGATCCAGGCGAACGGCGAGGTGTACGCGTGCGGCCCGCACCTCGGCGAGAAGGACTTCTGCTACGGCAGCATCTACGACGCGGACTTCCAGACGCTCTGGAGCAAGGCCGGCCGCGCGGGCGTCGAGCGGCACGTCGCCGGCATCGAGGACCTCGCCTGGCCGTCGAGGAGACGCGGATCGAGGACTTCCGTCCCGACGTCCGCTTCGACGCCGTCGTCATGTGCGACGTGCTCGAGCACCTGGCCGACCCGCGCGGCGCGCTCGAGCGCTGCCGCGACCTCCTGGCACCCGGCGGCGTCCTCTTCGTGCAGGTGCCGAACCTCGTCGGCTTCCACCTCCCTCCGAGCCACGGCTGGGGCCTCCCGCATCACCTCTGGCAGTTCGGCCCCCGGAGCCTCGCGCTGCTCGCGACGGCGGCCGGGCTCCGGCCGCAGCGCTGGTACACGGGCGTCCTCGGCGTGATCGGCGTCTACGAGCGCGGCGGCCCCGCGCTCGCCGACCGCGTGCTCTGGTGGGCGGCGCGGCGGCTTCGGGTCGGGAATCGGCTCATGCTGGTCGCCGAGCGGCCGGCGTAGCGCCGCCGCGGCGCACGGCCGTCCGGCCCTCAGGACGTCACGCGCAGGAGACCCAGGTCGTCGAGGATCGGATCGGCGACCGCGAACAGGGCGGGCTCGGCCGTCACCGCGACGAGCCGCCGCCCGCCCGGCGACGAGAGCCGCGCCTCGAACGCGCGGAGGCTCGCGATCGCGCGCGCCAGCGCCGTGCGGCGCCGGCGCCGGCGGGCGTGCGGATCGGCCGCGCGGACGACGGCGGCGCGGGCGACGGCGAGCCGGCGGAGGAGCGCGCGGCCGGTCGGGCTCGCGCCCTCGCCCGGGACGAGCGACGCGAGCCCGTCGAGGCGGCACGTGATCGAGTCGAAGATCGGCGCCGGCGGGCAGCCGAACGGCGGCGCGGTCGTCGTCGACACGGAGGGGCTCCGCCGCGGGGCGCTCGCGCCGCCGCCGTCCCCGCCGCCGAGCGCGAAGCGATGGACGGCGCCCGCCGCGGCGGCACCGCCGACGACGCCGCCCGGCTCGCCGACGAGGAGGTCCGTCGCGAGCGCGGCGACGGTGGCGCCGAAGGCGCCCGACGCGACGGGCGCGGGCGACTCGAGGACGCGCCGGAGACCGGCCGTCGCGCCGTCGAAGAGGTACGCGCGCCCGGCGCCACCGAGGCCGACGACGTCCTCGCCCGGCGCGCCGACGAGGACGCCGTCGCCGGCGGCCGCGACCGCGCTGCCGAACGCGGCGCCCGCGATCGGGCCGGGCGCCGCGAGCCCGAGCCGCGGCGCGCCCGTCGCCGCCGCGAGGCGATGGACGCGCCCGCCCGCGACGCCGCCCGCCTCCTCGCCCGGCGCGCCGACGAGGACGTCGCCGTCGATCGCGGCCGCCCGCGCGCCGAAGGCACCCCTCGGAGCCGGCGCGGGGCTCCGAAGCGCGGCGAGCGTCACGCCCGCCGCCGGATCGACGACCCACGCCGCGCCCGCGCCCGCGACCCCGCCGTCGGCGGCCCCCGGCGACCCGACGACGACGTCCGCGCCCGCCGGCGCGACCCAGGTCCCGAACGCCGCTCCCGCGGCGGGAAGGGGCGACGAGAGCGCCCGCACGAGCGCCCCCGTCGGAAGGAAGGCGTAGACCGCCCCCGCGCCCGCGACGCCGCCGACCGCGGTCCCGGGCGCGCCGACGACGACGCGGCCGCTCGCCGCCGCGACCGTCGCGCCGAAGCCGCGCGCGTCGGGCGCGCGGAACGTCGCGAGCAGCTCGCCCGTCCCGCCGTCGAAGAGGTACGCGACGCCCTCGGGCGCGTCGGGCGCCGCCCGCGCGCCGACCACGATGTCCGACCCCGCGAGCGCAACCGACGTGCCGAAGGCAGCGCCGCGGCTCGGGACGGGCGCGATGAGCGTCCGCAGGAAGCCGCCGGCCGCGTCGAAGAGATGCGCGGCGCCGGCGCCGGCGAGGCCGCTCGTTCGCGTGCCCGGGGCGCCGACGAGGACGCGGCTCGTGGAGGTCGCGAGCGCGGCGCCGAACTCGTCCCCCACGGCCGGAACCGGGGCGTGGAACGTCGCCACCGGCGCGGCCGCGGCGCCGGCGGCGGCGACCGCCACGAGGAGGGTCGCGACCATGCGCGAGCCGGCGCCCATGGAGGGGCACCGTAGCGCCGTCGGCGGCGGAGCTCGACCCCCCCGCGTCCGGCCGTCCGGATTGCCGCGGCCCCGGCGCTGGGCGAGGATGCGCGGCGGGGGCGGCGAACGCGGTGATCACGAGAGCCTCGACCGCGGAGCCGTCCGTCCGCCTGGATCGATCGACCGGTCGGTGGATCCTCGTCGCGACCATCCTCGGCTCGAGCCTCGCGGCGCTCGACGCGACCGCCGTCAACGTCGCGCTCGACCGGATCGGCGCCGACCTGCACGCCGATCTCGCGGGGCTCCAGTGGACGATCGGCGGCTACGCGCTCACCCTGGCGTCGTTCCTCCTCCCCGGCGGCGCGCTCGGGGACCGGCTCGGGCGGCGGCGCCTCTTCGTCCTCGGCACGGCCTGGTTCGCGCTCGCCTCCGCGCTCTGCGGCCTCGCCCCGAGCGTCGCGACCCTCGTCGCCGCGCGCGCCCTCCAGGGCGTCGGCGGCGCGCTGCTCACGCCCGGGAGCCTGGCGATCCTCGCGGCCTCGTTCGCGCCCGACGACCGATCGCGGGCGGTCGGCGCGTGGTCGGGGTTCACCGGGATCGCGAACGCCATCGGCCCCCTCGTCGGCGGCTGGCTGGTGCAGGCGTGGTCCTGGCGGCTCGTCTTCCTCGCGAACCTTCCGCTCGCGGCGGTCGTCATCGCGGTCGCCTCGCGGCACGTCCCGGAGACGCGGGACCCGGGCGCTGCCGCGCGGCTCGACGTGCCCGGGACGCTCTGCGGGGCCGTCGGCCTCGCCGCGCTCACGTGGGCCTCGATCGCCGCGGGCGACCGCGGCCCGAGCCCCGCCGTGCTCGCGACGGGGGGCGCCGGCGTCCTCGCGCTCGTCGCCTTCGTGCTCGTCGAGCGGCGGAGCCCGCACCCGCTCGTGCCGCCCGCGCTGTTCGCGTCCCGGGCGTTCGTCGTCGCGAACCTCTTCACGTTCCTCGTCTACGCGGCGATCGCCGCCGTCTTCTTTCTGCTCCTGCTCGACCTCCAGGTGGTGGGCGGCTACACGCCGCTCGCCGCCGGGACGTCGATGCTGCCCGTCACCGTCGCCATGCTCGCCCTCTCTCCACGCTCCGGCGCGCTCGCCCAGCACCTCGGGCCGGCGCTCCAGCTCGGCCTCGGGCCGCTCGTCGCCGCCGTGGGGGTGCTGCTCACCGTGCGCATCGGCGCGGACGCGTCCTGGGTGGGGGTGGTCCTGCCCGCGGTCGGGCTCTTCGGCCTCGGGCTCGCGACGTTCGTCGCACCGCTCACCGCGACCGTGCTCGCCGCCGCGCCCTCCGCGCACGTCGGCGTCGCGTCGGCCGTGAACAACGCCGTCGCCCGCGTCGGCGGCCTCCTCGCCGTCGCCGCCCTGCCCGCGCTCGCCGGGCTCGCCGGCGAGGCGCCGCAGGACCCGGCCGCGTTCGCGGCGGGGTATCGGACGGCGACGCTCGCGAACGTCGTCCTGCTCGTCGCCGGCGGCGTGCTCGCGGCCGTCGGGTTCGGGCGAGAGGTCCGCCAGGCCGCGGCCGCGCGGGCCGACCGGCACGCCTATGGGTGCGCCGTCGAGGGGCCGCGCCTCGAGACGATCGACCGGCTCCGCGCCGAGTCGGCGGCGTCCGTGCGGCCGGGTGCGCCTGCGCCCCCGTGATGCCGCACGGCCGCCCGTCCGTGCTACTCGGGCGGCGGCGATCCATCGTGGGCCGGCGCGCGAACCTGTCTCCTGCCGTCCTCGTCCTGACGCTGCTCACCGGGCGCGCGCCGAGAGCGTCGGTCGAGGTGCCCGTCCATCTCGGCGTCTCCGCGTCCGTGCCCACCGGCTCGCCCGCGATCGCCGCGGACGGGCTCGTCGCCGCGTACGACATGTCGACGCGGAACGCCGACGGGACGCTGCGCGACTTCTCGGGCCACGGCCACGACGGCGAGGTGCAGGGGACGACGGCGACGCCGGGCGTCTTCGGGGACGCGATGCGTTTCGCGACCCCGAGCGATCGCGTGCACCTTCCCGAGCTCCGCGACCTCGCCATCGAAGGCCCGCTCTCCATCCTCGTCTGGCTCCGCGTCGACACCGCGGGCCTCCACCAGCACCTCATCGCCTGCGACGACGAGTTCTCGCTCTGGCTCACCGAGCAGGACGACCTCCGGTTCGTCGACACGGTCGGCGACGGCGCGGTCACGAAGGAGCCGGTCGCGCGCGGGCGCTGGCACAGCGCGGCCGCCGTCTTCACGGCGACGCGCGGCGCGCCGCTCGACGACGACGACCTCCGCATCTACGTCGACGGCGCGCGCGTGCCGGTCGACGTCGTCGGCGAGCCGCGCCTGTGGCCCGTGCCCCACACCACCGTGGTGGCCGTCGTGCACTGGCTCGGGCTCCATCCGACGCCCCACTGGAACGCGGCGGGACTCTACCCCCACAACGCCTGCTACATCGGGTTCGAGTCGCATCAGGGCGACCCGCGGCACCAGCCGCTCCGCTTCGCGGGCGCGATCGACGACGTGCTCCTCTTCCGCCGGGCGCTCGACGAGGACGAGATCCGGATCCACGCCGCCGCCCCGGCGCGTGAATGAGCACGCCAATCCACGAGCGTCTCGACGATCCCGCTCCCCTCCGCTCCACTCGACGCGCGGCCTCTGCTTCCCTCGCGCGCGTGGCTCAGCTCCGGACGGAAGCGTACGGCCCGCTCGGCGACGCGTCCCGCCACCGCCCGCTCGCGGACCTCGAAGCGGGCCTCCGCGCGCTCGCCCCGGCGCCCCGCGAGCGTGGGCGCCTCGCCGCGATCGTCCGCCGGCGCGCCGACGGCGTGCGCGAGACGGTCGAGCACGCGCTCCTGGCTCCCGGGACGGGCGTTCCGGGCGACGGCTGGAGCCGCCGGCCGCCGCGCGACCCGGAGGCGGAGCTGGCGGTCGTGCAGCTCGACGTCGCGACGCTCGTCGCGAACGGCCAGCCGCTCACCGTCTTCGGCGACAATCTCTTCGTCGACCTCGACCTCTCCGCGGAGAACCTGCCGCCCGCCACGCGCCTCCGCGTCGGCGACGCCGTCGTCGTCGTGACGCCGAAGCCGCACGACGGCTGCGTCAAGTTCGAGGCCCGCTTCGGCGCCGACGCGCTCCGCTTCGTGAACGCGCCCGCGACGCGGGACCGGAACCTCCGCGGGATCTACTGGAAGGTCGTCGAGGCGGGCACGGTGCGGGTCGGGGCGGAGGTCGCGGTGCTGTCGCGTCGGTGACGCGGGCGGTTCATCCGGCGCAGTTGGACCAGAACTGCCCCCGCTCGCCAGCGGGTGCCGGAGGATGACGCCGTGGGGAGCGATGGCAGGAAGCGGGGATGGGGAGGAGAGCACGAGTTCGGGCCCGACACGATCGAACGCGTGAAGCGCGAACGAGTTCGGGCGACGATCGAGAAGAGCGTGGAGGAGGAGCTGGAGGTGGCGTCGGGGGCAGTCCAGTCACACCGCCGGGACGGCGTTGGCGCACGCATTCAACCGTAGAAGTCGGTACCTGATCTGACACGTGAGCGTCCGGTCCTCGGTGTTGGGTTCACGATTGTTGTCCGCTCGGTCTCACGCCGCGAGCATCTTCTCCTTTCGCGGCGGGAGCCATACGAAGATCCGTCGTCCTTGACCCTTGGGCAATGTCCTACTATGGGCCGGCGAATCGTGAACGCCCGGCGCGTGGGTCGCCATGCACGACCGGCATCTCGCCGCGAGCACCAGCGCCATCCGCTACCTGTTCGACCCGGTTCCCGCCGTCCACACGTCGCTCGTCGATCCGCTGCCACACCAGATCACCGCCGTCTGCGAAGCCATGCTGCCCCGACAGCCGCTGCGCTGCCTTTTCGCCGACGATCCAGGGGCCGGAAAGACGATCATGGCAGGTCTGCTCACCAAGGAGCCGATCGCGCGCGGCGATTTGAAGCGCTGCCTCATCGTCTGCTCAGCAGCCTGGCGGAGCAGTGGCAGGACGAGCTGGGCCGACGTTTCCACCTGCCGTTCGAGACCCTCACCAACGACAAGCTCGAGTGGAGATCGGCGTGGATGGCCTGACCCTGACCGTATCCGAAGTCTGTGAGGTGGTGGAGCCGTGGGACGATCCCGGATCGGTCGTCGTGGTCGGTCACTCGTACCTGTACGACCTGGACAGAATCCGGCGGGAAGCGGCGACGGCTCGGCTGCATCTCGATGCATGGCTCATCCGTCAGGTGGCTGCACGGCTTTACCGCGAGCGGCCGAAGACGCCTTGTCTGGGGCCAAGGGGAGTCCTCACGCGCTCCTGGAAGGCGCCGGTCATCCTTCCCTCCGCTACGGCACCATAGGGAGCCCCCAGGGTCTCGGTCGGGTCGGCTTCCTACCGCCCGCTCCCCTTCGCGGCCCCCGCCGACCCGCCGGCGGCCTGGATGACGCCGCACGCGATGCGTGCGCCCGAGTTCCCGGCCGGGTCGGTCGCGTAGTCGTCGGGCCCGGCGTGGACGACGAGCGCGGAGCCGTCCTGGTCGAGGAGGCTCCCCGGCTTCCCCGGCTGGAGGGTCACGCCCGCCGCGAAAAACTCGGCCTTCACGGCGCCGCTCGGCGGCACGACGAGGTTCGGGAGGTCGCCCGCGTGCGCGCCGTTCGGGCTGACCCAGCCGTGCTTCTTCCCGGTCGGGTTCAGGTGGCTGCCCGCGGACTCGAACGGCGCCTCGCACTTGCCGGTCGTGTGGATGTGGAAGCCGTGCGTGCCCGGCGGGAGGCCGTGGAGGTCGACGCCGATGACGACGCCGTTCGGCGTCTCGCGCAGGATGGCGGCGCCGACCGGCTGGTTCTTCGCGTCGCGGAGCTGGGCGGAGGCCGCCGCCACGTCGGCGGCGACGGCGACGCGCGGCGCGAGCGCGAGGGCGAGGAGGAGGGCCGCGTGGGACGTCATGCCGCCCCTCTCCGCGAGAGGGGCCACGAGCGCAATCCCGTCCCCGGACGCGCGCGCCTCAGCCCGACGCGGCCGCCGGGACGCCGCCCGCGACCGGCAGCTCGCTCAGGTACGTGAGCGGGAAGTGCGTGAGCCCGAAGCGGTCCCAGCCGACCGGCCCGCGCACGGGCTCGGCGAGGCGCCGGACCGGCCACGGCGGGAGATGCGCGGTCCGCTCGAACAGCCAGTCGCACATGCGGACGAGCTCCTCGGCCGAGTTCTCGACCAGCCGGTCCTGCCGTCCCCACCAGAAGCACTCCTGCGCGACGTTCAGGGTCTCGACCGCCTCGCGGTCCGAGACCGAGCGCCCGTCGTCCAAGCGGAGCTTCTTCGTCGCGACGACGTGCTCGCGGGGGAGGCACGCGGCGCCGCGCGCGAGCACGTTCGGCCCCGAGTCCGAGCCGAGCATGTAGCGGGCCCGGGCGAGCGCCGCGCACTGGAGGACGAGGCTCTGCGGGAAGACGCTCAGGTCGACGAGCCCGTCCATCCGCGGGAAGGGCCGCATCGCGGGATCGCCGAGGCGCACGACCTGTCCGCCCTGCCGGCGGATCACGTGGCGCGCGGCCTCGACGTACGGGCCGAGGTCGCGGACGCTCCGGGGGTGGTTCGTGCCGCCGCGGTACGCGTCCTCGCGCGCGTGCAGGCACGCGTACCATCCGCCGGGATCCAGGCCGAGCTGACGGAGCTGCGCCTCGGCCGTCTCCGCGGCGCCGTCCGGCACGCGGAGGAGCGCGCGGTCGAGCACGTGGCGCTGGTCCACCATCATGCCTTGGAGGAGGACCATGCTCGTCTGCTCGATGATCCTGCGCACGTCCTCCCCGACCGCGCGCGTCTCGTTCCAGTGCGCGTCGATGAGGACGTCGAGGGGCAGCGCGTTCGGCGGCGCCGTGAACAGGTGGTCGATCCACGGGAAGAGCCAGAGCGACTGCACGGCCGCGTTTGACCGCGGGCGCGTGTAGCAGGTCAGGTGCGCCGCGGGGAACGAGAGCTTGTACGCCGCGGCGTTGAGGAGGCGGATCACGAAGTCGCCGAGGCCGGGGCCTCCGATGGAGGCGAGAATCCGGTACATGGCGGCCCGGCGTCTTTTCCAAGCGCCGTGCCACCCGCGCGCGCGGCCCGGGCCGTGCCCACGCCCGCCGCGAGACGCGACCGCCCCGTGCAGCGCCGGCACATCCTGCCCGTGTCAGAATTCCGGCCGCGCGCCGCCGGGCGGCCCGCGCTGGCACCCGCGTTGCTTCGCTCGGCTCGGATGCCGCTCGTCTCGTTGATCCTCGTCGTGAAGAACGGGATGCCGTTCGTCGAGGAGGCGCTCGCGTCCGTCGCGGCGCAGACGCATCGCGACCTGGAGCTCGTGGTGCAGGACGGCGGCTCGACGGACGGGACGCTCGAGGCGATCGCCCGGCGCCGCGACCTGCCGGCGGTCGCCGTCGAGTCGGGTCCCGACACGGTCGCGACGGCGTGGGCGCGCGCGTTCGCGCGCTGCCGCGGCGAGATCGTCGGCAGCGTCCTCGCCGACGACCGCCTCGAGCCCGACGCCGTCGCGCACGCGGTCCGGGCGTTCGCGGCGCGGCCGGAGCTGGCGGCGGTGTACGGCGCGAACCGCATCGTCGACGCGGCCGGACGCGAGCTCCAGGTCTTCGAGCCCGCGGACTTCGACCTCCTCCGCGTCCTCGAATGCGACCTCGTGCCGCCGTTCGCCTCCGCCTTCTTCGCGCGCCGCGTGTGCGGCGACGCGCTCCGCTTCGACCCCGCGTTCACGACCTGTGCCGAGTTCGACCTCTGGCTCCGCCTGGGCCACCTGCCGATCGCGCGCCTCGCACCCGTCCTCGGCGTGACGCGCTTCCATCCGAAGAGCATGAGCCGCCGGCCCGAGTCGTACCCGCAGTTCTGCCGCGACAAGATCGCGGCCATCGAGCGCTGGCTCGCGCGCCTCGCGCTCGGCCCGCTCGCGGCGCCGCTCCGCGCGCGCGCCGTCGGCGGCGTGTACACCTGGGCAGCGGACGCCGTCTACGAGCTCGAGGGCGCCTCGCCGCGCTTCCACGCGCTCGCCGCGGCCGCGCGCGCGGCGGACCCGGGCTCGCGGCGCTATGCGGCCCTCGCCGCGCGCGTCGACGCGGCCGCGCGCGCCCGCGCCGAGGAGGCCGCGCTCGCGGCGCGCCTCGCGCGCATGACGGGCCGGCGCGAGCCCCTCGACCGGGCCGAGCTCGAGGCGACGGCGAACGCGCTCGCGCGCGTGCTCGGCGCCCCGGACGTCGTCGCCCACGTGCTCGCCGAGGCGGGGCGCCTCCCGCCGGCGACCCTCCCGCTCCTCGTCGTCCACCTCGCGCGCTGCTGGGCGTCCGCGGACGCCGCGCCGGCGGCGCCGCTCGAGGCGCTCTACGGGCTCCTCGCCGCCGTCGGCCGCGCGTCAGGCGCGCCGGCCGTGGCGTCAAACGCGTGACGCCCGCCGGTGCGCCGGCGCGGCCCCGCGGCGGGTCCGCCGCTGGCACGCGCTTGCAAGCGACCTCCGCGATGGCGGACGGCGGCGCTTCGGGGCCGCGGACGGCGGTCGTCCTCGCGGGCGGGCTCGGCACTCGCCTCGCCCCCGTCGTCGGGCCGCGACCGAAGGTCCTCGCCCAGGTCCTCGGCCGCCCGTTCCTCGCCTTCCTCCTCGACCGGCTCGCCGCGTCCGGCATCGCGCGCGTCGTCCTCTGTACCGGATACGGCGGCGGGCAGGTGCGCGCGTACTTCGGCGACCGCCACGGCGCCCTCGCCCTCGCGTACTCCCGCGAGGCGGCGCCGCTCGGCACCGCCGGCGCGCTTCGTCTCGCCCTCCCGCTCCTCGACGAGGACCCCGTCCTCGCCCTGAACGGCGACTCGTACTGCGACGCGGACCTCGCGGCCGTGTGGGCCGCGCACCACGCGTCGGGCGCCGCCGCGACGCTCGTCCTCGCCGAGGTCTCCGACGCCGCGCGCTACGGCAGCGTCGCGACCGACGGCGACGGCCGCGTCGTCGGCTTCGCGGAGAAGACGGCGAGCGGACCGGGCTGGGTGAGCGCCGGCATCTACGTGCTCGCGCGGCGGGTCCTCGAGGAGATTCCGCGCGGACGGCCGGTGTCGCTCGAGCGCGAGGTGCTCCCACGGTGGATCGGCCGGGGGCTTCGCGCCGAGCGGAGCGACGGCACGTTCATCGACATCGGGACGCCGCGCGCGTACGCGGCCGCGGACGCGGTGCTCGGGAGCCTCCTCGCCTGACCGTCAGGCGATCCGGTCGTCCACGACGGGCAAGCCGGGCAGCACCTTGTCGAGGGTGATCGGAAAGTCGCGCACGCGGACGCCGGTCGCGTTGAACACCGCGTTGGCGACGGCGGCGCCGGCGCCGCAGATGCCGAGCTCCCCGAGGCCCTTGACGCCGAGGACGTTCGCCTTGGCGTCCCAGCCGTCGAGCACGACCGCATCGACCGCGGGGACGTCGGCGTGCACCGGCACCAGGTACTCCGCGAGGTCGCGATTGACGAAGGCCCCCGAGCGCTGATCGACGACGGCCTCTTCCTCCAGGGCGGCACCCACTCCCCAGATCATCCCGCCGATCAGCTGCGAACGGGCGGTCTTCGGGTTCAGCACGCGGCCCACCGCGAACACGCCGAGCATGCGCCGCAGGCGGATCTCGGCCGTGTCGGCATCCACGCCGACTTCGGCGAACTGCGCGCCGTAGGTGTGTATCGAGTACGCCCGGTAGGTCGGCTCGTCCGACATGCCGACGATCGCGCCCTCCGCCTCGAGGCCCTCGGGATGGCTCCGCGCGAGGATGTCCGTCAGCGACTCGGAGGCGCCGCCGACGGTCACGCGGCCGCCCGAGAACACCGCGCCCCGGACGTCCACGCCGTGCAGCGGAGAGCGCACGTCGTGCGACGCCGCGCGCAGCAGCTCGTCGCACCAGGCGTCGCACGCTCGATGGGTCGCGACGCTCGAGTTCGAGGCGCCCCACGAGCCTCCCGACCCGGCGCCGGCCGGAAAGTCGGTGCGCCCGAGCTCGACGCGCACCCGGTCGATCGGGAGCCCGAGCCGTTCGGCGGCGACCTGCGTCAGGATCGTGTAGGTGCCGGTCCCGATGTCGGTCATGTCGAGCTGCACCGCCGCGATCCCGTCCGGCCCCATCCGGACCCGCGCCTTCTGCGGTCCCTGGAAGTGCATGCGGATGGCGGCCGCCACGCCCCAGCCGACGAGCCACTGGCCGTCGCGCCGGCTCGCGGGGCGGGCGGGCCGGTGCTCCCAGCCGAAGCGGCGGGCCCCTTCGCGCAGGCAGTCGACCAGGCGGCGGTCGCTGAACGGCACGCCGCGCTCGGGATCGCGCGCCGGCTCGTTCCGGATCCGCAGCTCGACCGGATCCATCCCGAGGGCGTGGGCGAGCTCGTCCATCGCCGACTCGACCGCCAGCAGACCGGGGGCGTCGCCCGGGGCGCGCACGTCCTCCCCGCGCGGCAGATCGAGGCGCACGAGGCGGTGACGCGTCGAGCGGTTGGGGGCGGCGTAGAGGCTCCGCGTCGTGGCGGCGGTCTGCTCGGCGTACTCCCACTCGGGATTCGTGTGCATGGTCACCTCGTGGGCGAGGGCGAGCAGCCGGCCGTCCCGCCCGGCGCCGAGCCGCACGCGCTGGCTCGACGTCGGGCGCACGCCGACGAGGTGGAAGATCTGCTGGCGCGTCATCGCGACTTTCACGGGGTGATTCAGCTCGCGGGCCGCGAGCGCGGCGAGGATGGTCTCGGTGTGGATGCCGAGCTTCGAGCCGAAGCCGCCGCCGACGAACGGGCAGACGAGGTGGACCCGCTCGGGGTCGATGCGGAGCGTGCTGGCGATGCAGAGCCGAGCTTCGGCGACGATCTGCGCGCTCACGTGGACGGTGAGCTCATCCTCACGCCAGACGGCGAGCGCGGCCTGCGGCTCGAGCGGCTGGGAGAAGCAGTACGGCGTCGTCCAGCGCTGGTCGACCTTCACCGCGGCGCCGGCGAACCCGGCGTCGAAGTCGCCCACCGCGGTGTCGGTCTCGAGTCCGGCGTTCACCGCCTTCGGGGCGTACGCCTCGTCCCGGCGCGTGGCGAAGTCCCAGCGCCCCGGCTCGGGGGCCCAGTCGACGTCGATGAGACTCGCGGCCGCGCGCGCGTGCTCCAGGGTCGTGGCGACGACGAGCGCCACCGGCTCGCCGTAGTGGTGGATCTCCGCGCTGCCGAGCGCGGGGAGGGCGCGCGAATACTGCGAGGCGACGGCCGGGTCGGGGGTGCCCTGCGCCGGCGCGTTGCGATGGGTCATCACCAGGCGGACGCCGGGCGCCCGCTCGGCGCGCGCGGCGTCGATCTCCCGGATGCGTCCCCGGCCGATCGTGGCCCCGACGATGTACCCGTGGAGCGGCGCGCCGCCCTCGCGTCCCTCGCCGGCATACACGGCCCGGCCGGTGACCTTCGAGGGACCGTCGACGCGGTCGATGGGGCGCCCGATCACGCCGTCGCCTCGGCCTGCTCGGCCGCGCGAGCGAGCGTGCGGCAGAGCGTGCGCTTCGCCAGCTCGATCTTGAAGTCGTTGTGACCCCGCCCCACGGCGGCCGCCAGGGCGGCGTCGGCCGCGGCCCGGAAGCCGGCCGTCGTGGCGGGACGGCCGGCGAGCGCGCGCTCCGCCTCGATCGAACGCCAGGGCGCGTGCGCGACCCCGCCGAACGCCACCCGGGCGCTGCGGATCGTGCCCCGTTCGCTCGCGACGACGGCCGCGACGGAGACGAGCGCGAAGGCGTACGAGGCCCGGTCACGCACCTTCCGGTAGACCTGCCCGCCCGGCGGCGCGGGCGGCAGGACCACGCCCGTGATCATCTCGCCCGGGCGGAGCACGGTCTCCACGTGCGGCGTGTCGCCCGGCAGGCGGTAGAAGTCGCCGATGGCGACGCGGCGTGTGGCGTGGTCGGGGCCGAAGAGCTCGATCTCGGCCTCGAGCGCCGCCAGCGCGACGGCCAGGTCCGAGGGATTGGTCGCGATGCACGCCTCGCTCGCGCCCAGGATCGCGTGCGTTCGGTTGAAGCCGCCGATCGCCGCGCACCCCGCGCCGGGATCGCGCTTGTTGCAGCGCGCGGCCGTGTCGTAGAAGTAGGGGCAGCGGGTGCGTTGCATCAGATTGCCGCCGATCGACGCCTTGTTGCGCAGCTGCGCGGACGCGCCCGCGACGAGCGCCTGGGTGACGACCGGGTAGCGGGTGCGCACCCGGCCGTCGGCGGCGGCATCCGAGTTCGACGCCTGCGCCCCGATCCGCAGCCCGCCGTCCGGGAGCGTTTCGATGTCCCGGAGCGGCAGCCGGCTCACGTCGACCAGGTGGGTCGGCCGCTCGATCTCGAGCCGCATCAGATCGAGCAGGTTCGTGCCGCCGCTCACGAGCTTCGCGCCGGGGCGGGAGGCGGCGGCGACCGCCGCCCGGGGATCGGTCGCGCGCTCGTAGGTGAAGGCCCTCATGCGCCGCCTCCTCGGAGGACATCGCGGATGGCGGCGAGGATGTTCGGATAGGCGGCACAGCGACAGAGGTTGCCGCTCATCCGCTCGCGGATCTCCGCGTCGGTCGGGTCGATTCGCGGGGAGGCGACGTCGGCGGTCGCGTGGCTCGGGACCCCGGCCTTCACCTCGGCGAGCATGCCGACGGCCGAGCAGATCTGACCCGGGGTGCAGTAGCCGCACTGGAAGCCGTCGCGCTCGACGAAGGCGGCCTGCAGGGGGTGCAGGGCACCCGGCGAGCCCAACCCCTCGATCGTCACGATCTCGTCGCCCTCGTGCATGACGGCGAGGGTGAGGCACGCGTTGATGCGCCGCCCGTTGACGAGCACCGTGCAGGCGCCGCACTGCCCGTGGTCACAGCCCTTCTTGGTGCCCGGCAGGTCGAGGTGCTCGCGGAGCGCGTCCAGCAGCGACGTGCGCACGTCCAGCGCGAGGTGCCGCACGCGGCCGTTGACGGCGAACGCGACGTCGGCCGTCTGCGCCTCCCCGTCGGCCGTGATCGGGCGCGTGGTCACGCTCATGGCAACGTTCCCTCTTCGAGGGCGATCACCCGCGCGGCCGGCCGCGGAGCGCGATCCGGCCTTCACGCGGAGGAGCGCCGTGGGCCGGCTCGGGGTCCGGCGAATTTCCCGCGCCTCCAGCTACGCCCTACGCGATGCGGAGCGGTCCCGGATCTGTCAATCGCCCGTCGCCGCGGCGGCGGGCCGCCGGCCGATCGAACGCCCACCCCGCGTTCCCACCCTCCGCGAGTCGCGCTAGACCCGTCCGCCATGACCGCGACGATCCAGACGCTCCTCCTCCTGCTGGGCGTGCTCGTGGCCGTCGCCATCGCGGCGGAGCGTCTCCGGACCGCGCCGTCGATCCTGCTCGTCGTCGCCGGCATCCTCCTGGCGTTCGCTCCCGGTCTGCCGAGGCTCGAGCTCGCGCCCGAGCTCGTGCTGCTCGTGATCCTGCCGCCGGTCATCTACGACGCCGGCGTGTCGATGAGCTGGCGCGACTTCCGCTTCAACCTGCGGCCGATCACCCTGCTCGGCTTCGGCTGCGTCGTGTTCACGACCTGCGCCGTCGCCGCCGCCGCGCACGCGCTGCTCGGGATGCCGTGGGCGGTCGGCTTCCTGCTGGGCGCCATCGTCGCGCCGCCGGACACGGTCGCGCCGCTCGCGCTCGCGCGCAACCTGCACGTGCCGCGGCGACTGCTCGTCGTGCTCGAGGGCGAGGGACTCGTGAACGACGCGACCGCGCTCGTCCTCTACCGCTTCGCGGTCGTGGCGGTCTCGACCGCCGCCTTCTCGCTCGGGCCGGCGCTCGGGACGTTCGCGCTCATCGTCGCGGGCGAGATCGTCTGGGGCATCGGGGTCGGCTGGCTGACGCTCCGGCTGCGCCAGTGGGCGGGCGATCCGCGCGTCGAGCTCACGATGTCCCTGATGACGCCGTATTTCGCCTATTGGGTCCCCGCGCACCTGGGCGGGTCGGGCGTGCTCGCGACCGTCGCGACCGGGCTGTACGTCAGCTGGAACGGCCCGCTCCTCATTCCCGCCGCGACCCGCCTCCAGGGCATCTTCTTCTGGGACCTGCTCGTCTACCTGATCGAGGGCTTCGTCTTCCTGCTCACCGGGCTCCAGGTGCGGACGCTCCTCGACGAGCCGCGGTCCTTCACCGTCCCCGAGCTCGCGGTGGCGACGGCGGCCGTCACGGCGATCGTGATCGCCGCGCGCTTCCTCTGGGTCTTCCCCGCGACGTACCTGCCGCGCTGGTTGAGCCGGTCGCTCGCCCGGCGCGACCCGGCGCCCTCGTGGCAGGCGGTGTTCGTCCTCGCCTTCACCGGCATCCGCGGGGTCGTCTCCCTCGCGGCGGCGCTCGCCATTCCGCACGTCACGGCCGGCGGGCAGCCGTTCCCGCGGCGCGATCTCATCCTGTTCGTCACCTTCGGCGTCATCGTCGTCACCCTGGTCGGCCAGGGGCCGACGCTCCCGGCGCTCGTCCGCCGCCTCGGTCTCGCGCGCGGGGGCGCGGAGGAGCGCCGCCTGGAGCGCGAGCGCGAGCACGCCGCACGCGCGGCGATGGTCGAGGCCGCGCGGCGCCATCTGGACGAGATCGCGAGCACGCGCCGCGTCTCGGACGAGGTCCTGGAGCCGCTCCGCGCGCTCCAGGACAACCGCAGGCAGCGGCTGCCGAAGGACCTGGAGGGCGGCCTCGAGGTGTCGCGGGCGAGCGCCGACCTTCGGCTCGAGCTGATCGCGGCGGAGCGGCGGCTCCTCTTCCAGCTGCTGCGCGACGGCAAGCTGACGGACGAGACGCGGCGGCGGATCGAGCGGGAGCTGGACCTCGAGGAGCAGGGCATCGTCTGCAGGCGCGGCGCGTAGCGCTCGGCGGCCCGTCAGGCTCCCGGCTTCCGTGTCAACGGCGTGACCCGCGCCCCACCGGCCTCGCGCGCCCGCGTCCGCCGCCGGGCTGGCACGCGCTTGCTAACGAGCCGTCGATGACGCAGACGGCGGGCACGCCGTGCCTCGGGCTCGAAGACTTCGCGAACCTCTTCGGGACGACCGCCGACGCCCTTCCCGCACCCTGCCGCGCGCTCGTCGCGGCGCACGACTTCGGCTATCGCGTCCTCGACGACGCCGAGCACGCGGCGCTCCTCGCCCGCGTGAACGCCCGCGTCGACGCCGGCGAGTTCAGCGTCGCGGGGCGCGAGGGCAAGGGCCGCTGGGAGCGCGGCTGGGGCGAGAACCTGGCCGCCTTCCGTGCCGAGGACGACGTCGAGGCGCTCGTCCCGCGCTACATCCGCGACGGGCAGCCGCTCCGCCTCTTCCGCCGCTTCGTCGTCCCGACGGACCCGCGCTTCGAGCGCCGCTGGTACGCCGTCTTCCGGCGCTGGCTCTTCGCGACGCGCTTCGCGGACGTCGGGGCCGTGTGGGAGTTCGGCTGCGGCTCCGCGCACAACCTCGCCGAGCTGGCGACGCTCTTTCCCGGGCTGCCTCTGGTCGGCCTCGACTGGAGCGTCGCCGCGTGCGACCTCGTGAACGAGCTCGCGCGCCGCCGGGGCTGGCGGGCCGAGGGCCGGCTCTTCGACTTCTTCGCGCCCGACGAGTCGCTCGTGCTCCCGCCCGACGCCGCCGTGCTGACGGTCGGCGCGCTCGAGCAGACGGGCCGCGACTGGGGCCCCTTTCTCGACTGGCTCCTCCGCCGCCGCCCGCGCCGCGTCGTGCACGTCGAGCCGATCCTCGAATGGTACGACGCCGACGACCCCGTCGACCTGGCCGCGATCCGCTTCCACCGCGCGCGCCGCTACTGGTCGGGGTTCCCCGAGCGCCTGCGCGCGCTCGCCGCCGCGGGCCGCGTCGAGATCCTGCGCACGAAGCGCGCGTACTTCGGGAGCCTCTACCTCGAGGGGTACTCGCAGCTCGAGTGGCGGCCGCTCTGACCGCGGCGCGCGGGGAGATCGGCTTCGGACCTCGGGCGGCGTCGCGAGCCCGCGCGCATGGTCGCGGTCCGCCCACACCCGCCCCCGCCCGCCCGAGGACCCGGTTCCGCCCTTGGCGAGCCGGATCGCGAGCCGCTGGACGCCGCGCGCGAGCGACGCGGCCGCATCGGCCTCGCAGAGGGGATGCACCGCCCAGCGCTCCGGCCAGTCGAATCGTCGTCTTCTCCCTCATGGTCGGTGCGTACGGCAGCTCGACCGGGTCGGTCCTGCCCGCCCAGACGGACCCTCGCCGCGCGACGCTTCCGCACGCGTTGGCGTGCGGCTTGCTCACTCCTCGGCGTCCGCGGCGCAGAGCGCCCGCGGTGGGTGCGGAAGATCGCGAGCGCCGCGGCGGGAGGTGCGCGACATGGCTCACTCGCGATCCGCGCTCCTGCTCGCGCTCGCGGTGCTCCTCGCGACGGCGGCGCCGCGTGCGGCGCGGGGTGCGCCGGCGCTCGACTTCGTGCGGCACGATCTCCGCGCGGGGCGGTTCGCGCAGGTGAACGAGGGTATCGACGTCGGCGACATCGACGGCGACGGGCGGCCGGACGTCGTCGTCGGGGGCGACGCGTACCTCCTCTGGTATCACTCCCCCGACTGGACGCCCCACGCGATCGCGACGGGCTTCCGCTTCGGGGCGGGGGCGCGGGTCCTCGTCCGCGACATGGACGGCGACGGCCGGCTCGACGTCGTGACCGGGAAGTATCGAACCGGCGACGAGGCGAGCAGGCAGACCGTCTGGTTCCGCAACACGCCAGCCGGCTGGGTGGAGCACCCGCTCTCGGCGACGGCCTACTGCCACGACCTCGCCTTCGGCGACCTCGACGGCGACGGCCTCGCCGACGCCGCCTGCACCGACGAGGCCGCGGGCGAGATCGTGTGGCTCCGCGCGCCCGCGTATCCGACCGCGTGGTGGCCGACGCGTCTCGTCGAGGCGCGGAGCGCGATGGGACTCGCGCTCGCGGACGTCGACGGGGACGGCCGCCTCGACGCCGTCGCGGGACGCGCGTGGTACGGCTTCGACGGCACGGCGTGGACGCGCCATCCGTACACGACGCTCGAGGACGCGGCGGACCCGCGCTTCTCGGACTACGCGAAGGTCGACGTCCTCGACCTCGACGGCGACGGCCGGCCGGACGTGTTCGCCACGCTCTTCGCCGAGAGCCGCGAGGGCGAGGTGTGGGCGTTCTTCGCGCCGCCCGACCCGCGCGCCGGCCCCTGGACCGGCGTCCGGATCGACCCCGGCCCGCTCTTCGGCGTCCACAGCCAGGCGCCCGCCGACTTCGACGGCACGGGGCGCCCGCAGGTGATGGTCGGCGAGACGCGCGTCGGCGGCTGGGACTTCGGCCCGAACCCCCACCCGCACCTCTGGGTCTACCGTCTCCTCGGCCCGGCGCGCGATCCGGCGTCGTGGGAGCGCGCGCTCGTCGCGCGCGCCGGCACGCACGAGGCGCGCGCCGCGGACCTCGACGGCGACGGCCGTCCCGACGTCGCCGGCGAGGAGGAGAACACGGACCTCCTCCGTCCGCCGCGCCCGGGTCGCGTCACCTGGTGGCGGAACGTGACCGGCGTCCGCCCTGCTCGCGCACGGCGTCCGCGCGGCTGAGGATCGCCTCCACCGTGCGCTCCGCCTCCGCCGCGGGCATCGGAAAGATGTCTAGCATATCAGGCCACCCGGGTCAGCTCTGGGGGCTGATGGGCTGCCACCACTGTGGCGAGTTGCGACCACCCATCGATCCGGCGCATCCGGATCTGCCCGCTCGCGTAGAGCGCATGGAAAAGGTGGAGCACGCTGGCCTCACCCGAACGTGCGGACCTCATGGCGGACCGCCGCCCCCTCGGCCACCCGCACGCAGGCGACCACGTCTTCTCATGCACATCGAGCCCCGCGCAGCGCGCGTGAATCACGTCCATGCCGCCCTCCTGTGACGGAGAGCGGCGTGACGTCCCGCAAACGACACTCTAGCAAGCGTGCTCTCCCCTCCACCGAGGTGAGGCGATAATCGCCGGTGCGCCGGGAACGTCCGGTCGAACTCAGAAACGGGCTCTCCGCACCACGGATGAGCCGACCTCCTCGCCGATCCCGCTGCGTTATCGCCCTTTCCTCCATCGCTGATCGACCCCCGGGTCGGTGGGCAACTCAGAACGCTCGGCTCTCGCCGCCGTCGACGACGATCGTCGCGCCGTTCAGGAGCGACGCCGGCGCCGAGCACGCGAAGACGACCACCGCCGCCACCTCCTCCGGCGTCCCGAGGCGGCCGAGCGGCAGCGTGCGCGCGACGCGCGCGGCGAAGCCCTCCGGGTCGGCCGCGGCCTCGCGCGCCCAGCCGGTGTCGGGGATCATGATGCTGCCCGGCGCGACCGTGTTGAAGGTGACGCCGTCGCGGACGAGGTCGGGGCGGAGGGCGAGCGACTTCATGAACGCGACCTCCGCGCTCTTCGCCATCGCGAACCAGGGCCGCCCCCCGCCCTCGACGCCGTGGATCGACGCGATCGTCACGACGCGCCCCCAGCGCGCGGCGCGCATGAAGGGCAGCGCGCGGCGCGTGAAGCGGACCGCCGCCATCGCGTTCTTGTCGTACACCTCGCGCCAGACACCGTCGTCGGCGTCCTCGACCGCCTCGGGGCCCCAGCGCCCGCCGCCGCCGACGTTGTTGACGAGCACGTGGAGCGTCCCCCACGCGGCGACGACGCGGTCGACGACGCGGTCGACGTCCGCGGGCACGAGGACGTCGGCGGGGACGGCCAGGACGTCGGCGCCGCGCGCGCGGAGCGACGCCGCGGCCGCGTGGAGCCGGTCCGCGTCGCGCGCGCAGATCGCGACCCGCGCGCCCGCGTCCGCGAGCCCGCGCGCCACCGCGAGCCCGATCCCGTGGCTCGCTCCCGTGACGAGGGCCGCCCGCGCGGCGAGGCCGAGGTTCACGCGCCCCCCGCCCCCGGCCGGAAGCGCTCCGGCCGCTCGACGAGCGAGCGCACGTGCTCGCGGTGCGGGAGGCGCTCGCCCCGGACCTCCGGCACGAGGAGGTCGAGGAGCGGCTCGACGTCCAGCCCGCCCGCGCCGGCGACCTCGAGGAGGAGCTCGGCGGCGTAGTCGGGCAGCGCGTGGAGCTCGTACAGGCAGCACGCCTTCAGCACGTCCGCAGCCGCGTACGCCCGGCGCCCGGTCCGCAGGTCGTCGACGACGTCGCGGAGGTAGAGCGCGTCGGCGAGCTGCGGCTTCCCGGCGACGGTCGGGCCGGGGAACGGCCGCCCGTCGGGCGTCCGGTGGTCGCGGCAGTACGGCTGCGGGAGCGCGCGCCGCGCGTAGCGCGCGACGTCGAGGTCGAAGAGCCGGAAGCCGCGGGCCTGCATGAAGCGGTCGATCGCCCAGAAGGGCGCCGCGGGCGCGAGCGTCTCGTCGAAGTGCACCTCGACGCATGCGCCGAGGAGCCCCGCGAGCGCGCGCGACGCCCCCTCCAGGATCTCGAGCTCCGCGCCCTCGACGTCGAGCTTCATGAAGTCGGGCGGCGGGAGGCGCTCGCGCGCGGCGAACTCGTCGAAGGCGACGGCGTCGAGCGCGACCGCACGCTCCGCGTCGGCGAGCGTCCGGACGAACTCGTCCGGGAAGAAGCGCGCGAGCGCGCGGCGGTCGGTGCACGGGAAGAAGGAGCATCCCGCGCCGAAGCCCCGGACCCAGAACGTGCGCGGGCCGCTCTGCCCCGCGAGCGCGTACGGGTAGTAGGTGACGCGGGCGTCGCGGCACGCCGCGTTCGGGCGCGCGCACTCGCGCGCGTCGGGCTCGAACGCGACGTGGCGCGCGGCCGGCCCGAGGACGTCCCAGTGCCGCGCGACGCCGCCGTTCGCGCCGACGTCGACCAGCACGAAGGCGCCCGGCGGAAAGACGCCCGCCGCGACGAGCAAGCGCGTGAGGCGGGGCTCAGCCAGGAGGCGCGGCATGGGCGTCCTCGAACGCGTCCCGGGTCTCCCGGTGCGCGCGATACCACGCGAGGGTCCGCGCGAGCCCGGTCGCGAGCGGCGTCGTCGCCGTGAACCCGAGCCGCTCGCGCGCGCGCCGCGTGTCGACGAGCCGGATCGGGACGGTCGCGGGCTTCGTCGGGTCGAAGCGAACGTCGGCGTCGGCGAAGCCGTCGAGGGCGAGCAGTGCGGCGAGGACGTCGCGCACCCGGTGCCCCTCGCCCGCCGCGACGTTCACGGCGAGGAAGTCCTCGGTCGCCTCCGCGGCGCGGACGAGGCCCTCGACGAAGTCGTCGACGTAGATCAGATCCCGGACGTCATCGCCCGTCCCCCACACGACGAGCGGCCGCTCGCGCGCGACGACGCGGCGGACGAGCGCCGCCGTCACGTGCGACGTCGCGGGGTCGAACTTGTCCCACGGGCCGTAGACGTTCGAGGGGCGAACGACGGTCGCCCGCATCCGCCGCGGGAGCCGCCGCGCGTAGAGCTCGCACAGGATCTCCGCGTACCGCTTCATCCACCCGACCGCGTGGTAGACGGGCGGCGGGTCGCCGGCGAGCATCTCGTCCTCGGCGACCGGCCGGTCGCCCGTCGGCGGGTAGGCGGCGCTGCTCGAGACGAACACGAACTGGTCGACGCCGGCGGTCCACGCGGCGTCGAGCATCTGCGCGTTCATGACGACGTTCGGCGTCACGTGCGCGAGCGGGGTCGCGACCATCACGGCCGCCCCCGACGTCGCCGCCGCGCACATGACGACCCGTTCCACGCCCGCGACCACGCGGCGGCAGTCCTCGGGGCGCGTCAGGTCCGCGCGCACGTACTCGACGCCCGGGACGCGGAGGCCCGGCGGGCGCCGGTGGACCGTCGCGCGCACGCGCCAGCCGTCGCGCGCGAGGCGCGCCGCGACGTGGGTGCCGAGGAAGCCCGCGCCGCCCGTCACGAGCGCGCTACGCATCGGCGGCTCCGGCGTCGCGCGCGGAGAGGATGGGCGCCCGCGTCGGCCACGCGATCGCGAAGCGCGGGTCGTCCCAGCGGACGGTGAACTGGCGCGCGCGGTCGTAGTACGTCGACTGCTTGTAGTGGAAGATGGCGCGCTCGGTCGTCACGAGGTGCCCGTTCGCGAACCTGGGCGGGACGAGCACCTGGAGGCGGTTCTCCTCGGAGAGCGCGAACGCCTCCCAGCGGCCGAACTGCGGCGAGGCGCGGTCGTAGTTCAGCACGACCAGGTGGAACGCGCCCGCGAGGCACGAGACGAGCTTCCAGGTGACGTCGTCGCCGTGGAGTCCGCGGAGCACGTTTCGCCCCGACACCGACACGTCGTCCTGCACGAACTCGACGCGGATGCCCGCGGCCTCGTACGCCGCCCGGTTCCAGGTCTCGACGTAGACGCCGCGGAAGTCGCGGAAGATCGTCGGCGGCCGGACCACGAGGACGCCGTCGAGCGTCGTCGGGCGGACCTCGATCACGCCCGCGCTCCCGCCCGGAAGTAGTCGTGCCGCCGCGCGGATGCGTCGCGGTGCGCGCAATACCAGGCCCAGGTCGCGGCGAGCCCGTCGCGGAGCGGCGTCCGCGCCACCCAGCCGAGCCGCGCCCGCGCGGCCGCGACGTCCATCACGCGGCGCGGGAAGCCCGCGGGCTTCGTCGCGTCGAAGCGGAAGCGGAACGGGACGACGGAGGCGAGCGTCTCGACCAGCTCGCGGATCGACGTGCCGGTGCCGCTCCCGAGGTTGAGCACCCCGCCGCCCGTCCCGCGGACGAGCGCCAGCACGATCCCCTCGGCGACGTCCGCGCTGTAGGCGAAGTCGCGGACGGCGCTCCCGTCGCCCCAGACGACGAGCGGGTCCTCGCCGGCGGCGACGCGCGCGATCAGCGCCGGCACGACCATCGCGCTCGCGGGGTCGAAGTTGTCGCCGGGGCCGTAGACGTTCGCGAGCCGCACGGCGCCGAAGCCGTGCGTCCCGTACTCGCGCGCGTAGGCGTCGAGCTGGAGCTCGCCCATGCGCTTCGCCCAGCCGGGGAAGACGTCCATCGGCGGGCCGTCCCAGGCCTCCGCCTCGCACAGGACCTCGCGGCTCGGGTAGGCGCCGATCGAGCTCGCGTAGACGAGCCGGCGGACGCCGGCCGCCCGCGCGGCCTCGAGGAGGTTCGTGTTCATCAGGAGGAGCGGCACGAGGAAGCTCGCCGGCCGCGTCGCCGTCACCTCGACCGAGCCCTTGATCCCCGCGAGGTGGCAGACGGCGTCCATGCCGCGGGCGACGTCGCGGCAGGCGGCGGGGTCGGTCAGGTCGGCGCGGACGTACTCGACGTCGTCCCGGAGGCGGACGTCGTCCAGCGAGACGCTCCGCACGCGGGCGCCGAGCGCCGCGAGGCGCGCGACGACCTCGCGCCCGATCATCCCCGTGCCCCCGGTGACGAGGACGCGCGCGCCGCGCAGCTCACCCGGCGGCATGGGCGGTCCGGCGCGGCTCCGCCGCGCGGCGCGGGACGTCCGACGGCGGCCCGTAATAGATGATGCGGCTCCCCTCGCTCTCGAAGCGGAACGGGACGTGCAGGCAGCCGGAGAGCTCGCGGACGACCGCCGCCTGCCGCTTCGGCGGCACGTAGAACACCATGAACCCCGAGGTGCCGGCGCCGCAGAGCTTCCCGCCGAGCGCGCCCGCCTTCATCGCCTTGCGGTACACCGCCTCGACGACCGGGCTCGGGACGCGCGGCGAGAGCTCCCGCTTCGCGCCCCAGCTCTCGTGGAGGAGGCGGCCGAAGTCGTCGAGGCTCCCCGCGCCGTGGAGCACCGCGAGCGCCCGGTCGACGAGCGCGCGGAGCCGGCGGAGCACGGGCGCCTTCGCGGAGAGGTTCGCGACCACGTCGCCCGCGACCTCGGCGGCGAGGCGCGTCGAGCCCGTGTAGAAGAGCATGAGCCGCGCCTGGAGCTCCTCGATGCGGGCGGGCGGCACGGTGACCGGCTCCACCCGGATGTCGCCGCCGCGGAGGAACTCGATCAGGTTGAGCCCGCCGTACGCGGCGGCGACCTGGTCCTGCGAGCCGACCGGCTCGCGGAGCCGGACCTGCTCGAGCTCGATGGCCCGGAGCGCCAGCTCGTGCCGCCCGATCATCCGCCCGCGGAGCGCCGTGAGCGCCTTCAGGAGGCCGACGCAGAACGACGAGCTCGAGCCCATGCCCGTCCGCGCCGGGAGGTCGCCCTGGTGGTGGATGTCGAGGCCCGCGCTGTCGTCGAAGCCGAGGAGGCGGAGCCCCTCCCGCACGGCGGGATGCAGGATCTCGGCGATGGTCGACACGGTCTCGACGTACGACCAGACGATGCGGTGCTGGTTCGGGAAGAAGGGCGGCAGGTAGCGGACGGAGAGGTGGCAGTACTTGTCGATCGTCGTCGAGAGGACGGCGCCGCCCTCCGTCCGGTACCACGCCGGGTAGTCCGTGCCGCCGCCGAAGAAGGAGAGGCGGTAGGGGGTGCGCGAGAGGATCATGCCGCCAGCTCCGGCGCCTCGCGGAGGCGCGCGCGGTGCCAGTCGAGGAGGTCGCGGAGGGTCCGCTCGACGGGGATCTCCGGCCGCCAGCCCGTCGCCGCCCGGAACTTCGTCGTGTCCGGGATCTGGAGCGTCACGTCGGACGGCCGGACGAGCGCGGGGTCGACCGCGTGCGCGATCGGGCAGCGCGCCATCGCCTTCAGGCGCTCGAGCATCTCGCCGACGGTCATCGTCTCCTCGCCGCCGATGTTGTAGACCTCGCCCGGCGTGCCGCGCTCGAGGAGGAGCCAGTAGGCGCGGACGGCGTCGCGGACGTCGGCGAAGGTGCGGACGCTCGCGAGGTTCCCGACCCGCACCGGGTTCGCGCGCACGCCCGCCTCGATCTCCGCGATCTGCTTCGCGAACGCGCTCTCCGCGAACACGTCGCCGCGCCGCGGGCCGGTGTGCGTGAACATGCGCGTCCGGACGATGCGGAGCCCGTAGGAGCGGTGGTATTGCTGCGCGACCAGGTCCTCGCCCACCTTCGAGACCGCGTACGGGCTCGCCGGGCGAAGCTCGTTCGTCTCCCGGATCGGCACCTCCGCCGCGGTCACCTGCCCGTACACCTCCGACGACGAGCAGACGTGGACGAGCGGATCGAGGCCCGTGAGGCGGACCGCGTCGAGGAGGTTCGTCGTGCCGATGACGTTCGTGTGGAGCGTGTCCGCCGGGGCCGTGAAGGACGCCGAGACGTACGACTGCGCCGCCAGGTGGAAGATCCGGTCGGGCCGCGCCGCCGCGAGGACGCGCACGAGCGAGTGGAGGTCGCGCAGCTCCCCCTCGTGCAGCGCGACCCGCCCCTCGAGATGCCGCACGTTCCCCCGCGGGCTCCGCCACCGCACGAGCCCGTGCACCGCGACGCCCGGATGCTCGCGCAGGATGAAGTCGGCGAGATGGCTCCCGACCATGCCGGTGATGCCGGTGATGAGCACGCGCATCAGAAGGGCCCCCGAAAGCGCCGGTAGTGCTCGGTCTGCGACGCCTCGTCGGGCAGCGGCAGGCCGTGGTCGTCGCGGCCGGTCGCGAGCCGCGCGAGCGCGTCCGCGAGCCGCCGCAGGTTCGGGTAGAAGCGATCCTCCAGCGACTTTCCCGTGGGGCACGGCGCGGGCGCCATGCCCATCGTCACGACGGGCGCGCGCAGCGACTGCGGCCGCCGTTCGCACACGAGGCGGCATACCTCCGCGCACACGCCGTACGCGGTCCAGCTCGTGTCGAGGACGAGGAGCTTTCCCGTCCGTGCGACGCTGTCGGTGACGAGCGCGGCATCCGGATGCGACACGCAGTTGAGGTCGATCACCTCGATCTCGAGCCCCGCCGCTTCCGCGAGGTGGTCCGCGGCGCGGAGGGCATCGAGGACCATGATCGAGGTCGCGACCACGGTCACGTCCCGGCCGCGGCGGACGACGCGCGAGAAGAAGGGCGAGGCGGGCGGGAGGGCGGCGGGGACGCGGAAGGCGACGTCGTAGAGGAGCCGGTGCTCGATCGCGAGGACCGGGCCCGGGTGCGACGCGACGAGCCAGGGATAGCCGGCGAGCACGACGTCGGCGTGCGCCGGCATGACGACGTGGAGCCCCGGGACGTGCGCGAACAGCGACTGGAGGCTCTGGGAGTGCTGCGCGCCCTGCCCCCATCCACGGCCGACGACGAGCCGCACGAGCATCGGGAGGCGGAAGCGGCCACCGAACATGTAGCGGTACTTCGCCATGAGGTTCACGATCTGGTTCATGGCGAGCAGCGCGAAGTCGACGCGGATGTGGGTGTGGATCGGGTAGAGGCCGCCGAGCGCCGCGCCGATCGCGACGCCGGTCATCCCCTCCTCGGCGATCGGCGTGTCCATCACGCGCTCGCGGCCGAACTCGTCGGCGAGCCCGCGCGTCGTGCCGAAGATCGCCTTGTGGTCGTCGACGCCCTGGCCGAGGACGAGCACGTGCGGATGCCGTGCGAGCGCGGCGCGCATGGTCTCCCGGAGCGCGTCGCGGTAGGTGACGGTGCGGACCGCCGCCGCCGGGGGCGGAGCCTCCTCGCGCGCGACGCCGATCATGCGACGTCCGTCAGGAGGTCGTCGGGCGCGGGCCACGGGCTCGCGGCCGCCGACGCCTCCGCCGCGGCGATCTCGGCGCGAATCGCGGGTGCGAAGCGGGCGACGAGCGCGGACTCGCGCACGAGCGGGTCCCGCGCCTGCCACGCCTCGAAGTCGGCACGCGTCCGATAGCCGGCGTCGAAGTCCTCGGCGATGCCGACGTGCTCGAGCCACCGGTACGTGCGGCACTCGACGAGCCGCGGCCCCTCGCCGCGCCGGACCGCGGTCACGGCCGCGAGGACGACGCGGTGCACCTCGTCGAAGTCCCAGCCGGCCTCGCACCGGGTCGCCGGAACGCCGTACGCCTCGGCGTGCGCCGCGATCCGGTACGCCTGCCGCGCCGCGAGCGTCGAGTGGACGGCGAGGCCGTTGTTCTCGCAGAGGAAGAGGACGGGCAGGCGGTGGAGCGCCGCGAAGTTGAGCGACTCGTGGTAGACGCCCTCCTCCGTCGCGCCGTCGCCGAAGACGGCCATCACGAGCCGCCGCCGGCCGAGCCGCTTCGTCGCGAGCGCGGCGCCGACGGCGTGCGGGATCGTGCTCGCGACGATCGCCGACGACCCCATGAACCCCACCTCGGGCGCCGCGAGGTGCATCGACCCCGCCTTCCCGCCCCCGCACCCCGTCGCCTTTCCGAAGAGCTCGGCGAGCATCGCGCCGAGATCGCCGCCCTTCGCCAGGTAGA
>DASRHG010000055.1:0-10983 GCA_035650655.1 Binatia bacterium
ATACATCCACACGCTCACCCTTCGAGCCGCGAGAGGAGCCCCCCGATGCTGCGAATCATCCCCGTCCTGCTGGTCCTGATCGCCGCCGTCCCCCGCACCGGCGCGGCTGCCGAGCCGACGACCGACGACGAGAAGACGCTCTACGCGCTCGGCGTCGCGCTCCGGCACAACCTCGATCAGTTCCACCTGACGCCCGACGAGTTCAAGCTCGTGAGCGCCGGCTTCAACGACGAGGACAAGGAGAAGAAGTACGACCCGAAGGTGTACCTCCCGAGGATCAACGAGTTCGGACAGAAGCGCGTCGCCGCCGCGGCGGCGGAGGAGAAGAAGGCGGGCCAGGGCTTCATCGACAAGGCCGCCGCCGAGAAGGGGGCGAAGAAGCTCCCGTCGGGCATGGTCTACGAAGAAGTGAAGGCCGGAACCGGGGAGTCGCCGAAGGCGACGGACAAGGTGAAGGTGCACTACACGGGCAAGCTCACGGACGGCACGGTCTTCGACAGCTCCGTGCAGCGCGGCGAACCCGCGACGTTCCCCCTGAACGGCGTGATCAAGTGCTGGACCGAGGGCGTGCAGCTCATGAAGGTGGGCGGCAAGGCGAAGCTCGTCTGCCCCTCGGATCTCGCGTACGGCGACCGCGGGCAGCCGCCGACGATCCCGCCCGGCGCGACGCTCGTCTTCGACGTCGAGCTGCTCGACATCGTGAAGTAGCGGAAGCCGGGGGCGACGCGTCAGGCGAGGATGTCGAGGACGGATCGCCCCGCCGCGTCGTCGGTGCGAAGGAGGAGCGCCCCGAGCCGGGCCTGGACGCGCGCCTCGACGACGTCGACGATCGCCCCCGGCAGGTCGGCGGAGGGATCCGGCGCCCCGTCGTCGGGCGGCGTGCCGCTCGCCCGCCGGAACGTCTTCGCGCTCCGTTGGAGAAGCGCGTCGGCGCGCGCGAGGAGCTGCACACCCGAGCTGGCGGCGGAGACCCGCATCGTTCGGTGATGGTATCGGCCGGCCGGGCGCCCCGGCTCGAATGCACGGCGGCCGCCACGGCGGTCCACGAGTAGGAATCCCCACATGGCACGCGAGCTCATCTTCACCATGCGCGACCTGCGGAAGATCACGCCGCAGGGCAAGGAGATCCTGAAGGGCATCCGCCTCGCCTTCCTCCCCGGCGCGAAGATCGGCGTGATCGGCGCCAACGGCGCCGGGAAGTCGACGCTGCTGCGGATCATGGCCGGCGTCGACCAGGACTTCGCCGGCGACGCGTCTCCCGCCGAGGGCACGACCATCGGGTGGCTCCCGCAGGAGCCGCAGCTCGACCCGAAGAAGACCGTGCTCGAGCACGTCGAGGAGGCCGTGGCCGACAAGCGCGCGCTCCTCACGCGCTTCGAGGAGCTTTCCGCGAAGCTCGCGGAGCCCATGTCCGACGAGGAGATGGAGAAGGCGCTCGCCGAGCAGGGCCGCCTCCAGGACGCGATCGATGCGGCGAACGCGTGGGAGCTCGACCGGACGCTCGAGGTCGCGATGGACGCGCTCCGGCTCCCGCCGCCCGACGCCGACGTGACGACGCTGTCGGGCGGCGAGCGCCGACGCGTGGCGCTCTGCCAGGTGCTGCTGCGCCAGCCCGACCTCCTCCTCCTCGACGAGCCGACGAACCACCTCGACGCCGAGTCCGTCGCGTGGCTCGAGCGTCATCTCCAGGAGTACAAGGGGACGGTCGTCGCCATCACCCACGACCGCTACTTTCTCGACAACGTCGCCGGCTGGATCCTCGAGCTCGACCGCGGCTTCGGCATCCCGTGGGAGGGGAACTACTCGTCGTGGCTCGAGCAGAAGCAGAGCCGCCTGGCGCTCGAGGAGAAGGAGGCGTCGGCCCGCCAGCGCGCCCTCGCCCGCGAGCTCGAGTGGGTGCGCATGGCGCCGCGCGCGCGGCAGGCGAAGGGCAAGGCACGTCTCAGCCGGTACGAGCAGCTCCTCGCGGAGGAGCAGGCGGCCGAGGCGCGGCGCGATCTCACCAAGATCTCGATCCCGCCCGGGCCGCGGCTCGGCGACCTCGTGATCGAGGCGAAGGGCGTCCGCAAGGCGTACGGCGACCGGCTCCTCATGGAGGACGTCACCTTCACGCTCCCGCGCGGCGGGATCGTCGGCGTGATCGGGCCGAACGGCGCCGGCAAGACGACGCTCTTTCGCATGATCGTCGGGCAGGAGAAGCCCGACGCCGGCACGCTGCGCGTCGGCGAGACCGTCGTCCTCGCCTACGTCGACCAGAGCCGCGACGCGCTCGTCGGCGGCCGGACCGTGTGGGAGGAGATCTCCGACGGCGGGAAGGACGTCGTGATGGTCGGCAGGCGCGAGGTGAACTCTCGCGCCTACGCCGCGTCGTTCAACTTCACCGGCGCCGACCAGCAGAAGAAGGTGCGCGACCTCTCGGGGGGCGAGCGGAACCGGCTCCACCTGGCGAAGCTCCTGAAGAGCGGCGGCAACCTCCTCCTCCTCGACGAGCCGACGAACGACCTCGACGTCGACACCCTGCGCGCGCTCGAGGAGGCGCTCGTCGCCTTCGCCGGCTGCGCCGTCGTCATCAGCCACGACCGCTGGTTCCTGGACCGCGTCGCCACCCACATCCTCGCCTTCGAGGGCGACAGCCGCGTCGTCTGGTTCGAGGGAAACTACCAGGACTACGAAGCGGACCGCCGGCGCCGGCTCGGGGCCGAGGCGGACCAGCCGCACCGGCTGAAGTATCGCAAGCTCACGGCGTAGACGCGTTTTCCAGGCCCACGACCTGCTCGATTCGCTGACCGCCATCCAGAACGTGCAGATGGCGCTCATCGACGACCTGCGGCCGCGCCGGCTACCGGATCTGGACCACCTGCTGGAACGTCGGGCGGTTCTGCCAGGGGATCGCGGGCTGGGCGGCCAAGCCGCCGAGGGCGAACTGGATCTCGTCCTGCTTCGGGTCGGCGTGCCACCGGCTCATCGAGCCGAACGCCGCGTTCAGCTCCGCGACCGCGGCGGCGAGGCTCGAAGCGACGGCGGTGGCGCAGCCCCGCTTCGTGCCGTCGGCGCAGTGGAGGACGCGGTAGTGGATGCCCTTCTTCCGTCGGGCCGCGCGCAGCGTCCGCACGAGGTAGCCGTACCAGCCGGCCTGGTAGGCCGAGCCCACGTGGGAGCCCGGGGCGTCGTCGAAGGCGAGCGGGATCTGGTCGTAGAGCCCGCCCAGCTGCGGGTCGAAGACGGCGTGGACGAGCTTCGGATACCAGGCGTCCATGAGCGCGACCGCCGCGTCGTCGTCGTAGCGGCCGTCGCCGTCGCGGTCGACGCGGTGGGCGCCCTTGGCCACCCAGCGCCGGAGGAGCGCCACCGCGCGGCGCACGGAGCGCGCGGCGCGTGCGAGCGGCAGCGCCTCGGGCAGGACGGTCGCGCCGCGGAGGTCGACGGTCGCCGCGTCGGCCATCGCGTTCACGACGTGGACGGGCTCCGCCCGGTGACGGACGAGGCGTGCGAGCCGCGTCTCCAGCATGAGGGCGCGGTGCACCGGCCCCCAGGCGTAGTTGGCGTCGGCCGCGCGCCAGTCGGGCGCCGGCTTGTTGTTCCACGAGTCGAAGAAGCCGCGCTTCGGGTTCACCTCGAACGGGTGGCGCTCGTTCGCGAGCACGCCCTGCCACTCCCACTCGCCCGTCCCCCACGACGGCAGGTCCGGGTCGACGCCGGCGGCGCGGATCGGGAAGCGGCCCGAGTGGTAGTACGCGAGGTCGGTGCCGTTCACGTAGAGGAGGTTGAAGGTCTGGTTCAGGTACGCGCCGGTCGCCCGGAAATCCTCCGGCGTCCGCGCCGCATCGGCGTCGAGGAGCGCGAGCCACGGGGCCGACTCGATCTCGCGCATGAAGTTCGAGCGCTCCGCGACGAGCGCGACCGGCGCGCCGTTCACCGTCGCGCGCGCGAAGACGTTCCCGTGCGGCGTCCGCTCGACCGTCGCCGTCACCGTCGTCCCGCCCGCCATCCAGGTGTCGACGCGCGTGACCAGCGGGCGGCACGTCCCCTGGAAGAGCGTCCCGCCGCCGGCGGGGCCGCCCTCCGGGTCGCAGAGCCTCTCGACGCGCACGTCGGAGAGGTCCGATTCGCCCGACGTCGCGCTCCACGCGTAGTGCGGCGTGTGCCCGAGGGCGACGTACGGCAGCCCGGGGAACGTCGCGCCGCGGACGGCGATGCCGCCGCCCTCGAGCGCGAGCTCGATCAGCACCTCCGGCCCGCGGTACCCCGTCTGCGGCCCCATGACGCCGATCGGGTGCCGGCCCTTCGCGCGCCGGGGGGCGATGCCGAGGAAGTTGCTCATCGCCGGCGGGAAGGCGAACGTCCGGCGGACGTCCGCGAGCACGGCGATCGGGTCTTTCGCGTCGATCGAGCCGGCGTCCGGGATCGCGACGGCGGCCGCGTCGACCGGGCCGCCCGTGAGATACGGGAAGCTCATCGTCGTCGTCACCGGCGCTTCGGGGTCGTTCGCCTCGCGCAGGTCCGCCCAGAGGTCGTCGCCCGTCGCGGCGCCGTAGCGCGCCTCGAGCGCCTGGCGCAGCACGGCGTTCAGGTGCTCGCCGCCGCCGCCGTTGCCGAAGGTCGCCGCGAAGAGGACGGTGATCGGCACGACGTCGCGCGCGAGCCAGTCCTCGAGCGTGACCCCGAAAGCGGAGTACTCCCTCGGCATCTTCGTCGCGTCCATCCGCGCTTCGGCGATGTACGCGTTCACGCCCGCGGTGAACTCGTTCAGGTCGTTCACGATCTCGGGGAACTGCGGATAGGTCGTGGGGAAGGCGTCCACCTGCGCCTGGAGCTCGGCCTCGGAGTATCCCGCCGTCGCGTACATCGCGCGGTCCATCGCGAGCGTCGCGTCGAGGCCGAGGATCGCGCCCAGGAACTCGGAGAGCCGCCCGCGCCCGACGTGGCGGAAGACGTCCATCAGGAAGAGCCGATCCTCGGCGCTCGCATACCCGGCGCCGAAGAAGACGTCGCCGCGGGTCGCGCCCACGACGTGCGGCACGCCGGCCGCGTCGCGGCTGATCGTGACGCCGGCGCGCGGCGTCTCGACGCGCTCGGGCGTCGGCGGCGGAGCAATCGACGCGTCGTGGAAGTAGCGGAGGAGGTCCGCCTCTCGCCGGAGGGGCGCGGCCACGACGAGATCGCGATAGGGCGCCACCTGGTCGCCGACGTGCGGGCCGGGCGCGCCGCTCTCGGGCACGAGCCCGTCCTGCCCGGGCGGGAGGATGGAGAGGAAGAGGGGCGCCGCGGCGGCGGGCGCGGCGAGCGCGAGGAGGGCGAACGCGAGGCGGCGGCGCATCGCGCCCACATACCGGGCCCGGGCCCCTCGGGGAAGCTCGCCGCTCAGGCCCCCGGGAGCCCCATCCGCCGGGCGATGATCACCTTCATGATCTCGTTCGAGCCGGCGTAGATCGACTGCACCGCGGCGTCCGCGTAGTCCATCGCGATCGGGTACTCGAGCATGAAGCCGTAGCCGCCGTGGAGCTGGAGGCACTCGCGGGTCACCTTCTTCTGGAGGTCCGTCGTCCACCACTTCGCCATCGACGCCTCCATCACGACGTCGTCGCCGCGGACGTGGGCCGCGAGGAGCCGGTCGACGAACGCCTGGCCGATCTCCACCTCGGTCGCGAGCTCGGCGAGCGTGAACTGCGTGTTCTGGAACGCGGCGATGGGCTTGCCGAACGCGTGGCGCTGCTTCGTGTACTCGATCGTGTCGTGGAGCGCGCGCCGGCAGGAGGCGATCGACGACACGGCGATGCAGATGCGCTCCTGCTGGAGCTTCTCCATCAGCATCTTGAACCCCTGGCCTTCCTTCCCGAGCAGGTTCGCGACCGGCACGCGGCAGTCCTGGAAGAAGATCTCGCTCGTGTCCTGCGCCGGGAGGCCGAGCTTCTCGAGCTTCCGGCCGCGGACGAAGCCGGGCCTCGTCGCCTCGACGAGGAGGAGGCTGATGCCCGCGTGCGCGGGCGTCGCGTCCGGGTTCGTCTTCGCCACGACGATGAAGAGGTCGCCCAGCTGGCCGATCGAGATGAACGTCTTCGACCCGTTCAGCACGTAGTGGTCGCCGTCGCGGATCGCGCGGGTCTGGATGTTCGCGAGATCGGAGCCCGTCCCGGGCTCCGTCATGCAGATGCCGAGGAGCAGCTCGCCCGCGATCGCGGGCGGCAGGTACTTCCGCTTCTGCTCCTCCGTGCCCCACGTCGCGATGTAGGGCATGCAGATCGAGGAATGGACGGCCGTCATGAGCCCGTGCGCCCGGCGCCACGCGAGCTCCTCCATGACGATCGCGTCGTAGAGGAAGTCGCCGCCCGCGCCGCCGTACGCCTCCGGCATCGCGGGGCCGAGGAAGCCCGCCTCTCCCATCCGCCGCCACGTCTCGCGGTCGGTGATGCCGTCGCGGTTCCACCGCGCGATCTTCGGCTCGATCTCGCGCTCGGCGAACCGGCGGAACTGAGCACGGAAGATCTCGTGGTCCTCGGTGAAGACGTCGCGTCGCATGGCGGACGAGCTATCGCTCCGCCCGACGCGGTTCAAGCGGCGATCACGCGCGCCCGTAGAGCCGCCGGAGCTCCGTCTTCGCCCGCTCGAGCGTTCGGCGGCGTTCCGGGGCGAGGTTTCTCCCCGCCCGGTTCACGAAGAACGTGAGCATCGACATCGCGGAGCGGAACGGGTCCGCCTTCCGCCGCCGGCTCCGCTCGGCCGAGCGGCGGAGCGACTCCGCGATCGCCCGCGGGGTCGGGAGCGTGAAGACCCCGGGCTCGAGATCGAGCGCGTTGCTCCGCTCGGTCACGGCGCGCGACCACCGGCGCGCGGTGCGCTTCTTCGTCGGCGGGGCCGGCCTCCGGCGGCGTTTCGTCTTCGGCGTCATGGACGGAGCGTAGAGCGGCCGTCGTGCGGCGCAACACCGTGGAGCAGGGCACGGCGGCACATCGGCGTCCGCAACCGTCCCGCGGAGCGCGAGACGTACGAGCACGCGCAGGTCCCGCCGCGGGCGTGCGGAGGAGGACGAGGCGCGACGCGAGGGCGAGCCCGGCGTGCCGCCGCGCGACCGCGACCGGACGACGCAGCGCGCCCTACCCGCCGTCCGCGGCCGCGGCCCACGCCGCCGCCGGCAGCACGGGCGGCGCCGCGTCGTCGCGGTCGGCGAGATAGCCGTGCGGGAGCCGAACCCGCTCCTGGACGCGGCCGGCGCTCGTCGCCCGCGACGCCGCGCCGGTCCAGCGCTCGCCCGCGTCGAGCCGCGCGAGGATCGCGTCCATCTCCTCGAGCGTCCGGATGCGCGTGAGCGCGCTGCGCGCCCGAGCGGCGCCGCGGAAACCCGCGACGTACCAGGTACACCACTTCCGCATCTGGAGGACGCCGCGATGCGGCCCGAAGAACTCGACCAGCGCCGCGGCGTGGCGCCGCATGACCGCGACGATCTCGCCGAGCGTCGGCGCCGGCGCGGGCGCGCGGCCGTCGAACATCGCGGCGAGCTCCGCGAAGAGCCACGGGCGGCCGAGGCATCCGCGGCCGACGATCACCCCGTCGCAGCCCGTCTCACGCATCATGCGGAGCGCGTCCCACGGCTCCCACACGTCGCCGTTCCCGAGCACCGGGATGCGAACGCGCGTCTTCAAGTCCGCGATCGCGCCCCAGTCGGCGCGGCCGGCGTAGAGCTGCGCCGCGGTGCGCGCGTGGAGCCCGATCGCCGCCGCGCCCTCCTCCTCGGCCACGCGCCCGGCGTCCCGATACGTGAGGAGGCCGTCGTCGATGCCCTTGCGGACCTTCACGGTGACGGGCACCCCTCGGGCGCCGCGGACCGCGGCGCGGACGAGCGCCGCCATGAGGCGCGGCTTCACGGGGATGGCGCTGCCGCCGCCGTGGCGGGTGACCTTCGGCACGGGGCAGCCGAAGTTGAGATCCAGGTGCTCGACGCCCTCGTCGGCGAGCACCGCCGCCATCGGACCGACCTCGGCGGGGTCGCTGCCGTAGATCTGCACCGAGCGCGGGCGCTCGTCCGCCCCGCCGCTCGCGAGAAGCCGGGTGAACGCGTTCCCCTCGAGGAACCCGCGCGCCGTGATCATCTCGGAGACGTAGAGGCCGGCGCCGAAGTCGCGACAGAGCCGGCGGAAGGGATAGTTCGTGACGCCCGCCATCGGCGCGAGGACGACGGGCGGCCAGACGCGGAGCGGTCCGACGGCGAGCGGGCGGAACTCGCCGGGACGGGCGGGAGGGACCGCGCACGGGCGGTCCGCCGCGGTCGCCTCCCTCGCCTTCACGCGCGGCTCAATCCCCTTCGTACTTGAAGGACAGCTTCACCTTCGCGCGGTACTGCACGACCTTGCCGTCCTCGATCTGGACGTCGAGCTGCGCCACCTCCGCGATGCGGAGGTCGCGCAGCGTCTTCGACGCGCGCTGGACGGCGGCGGCCGCGGCCTTCTCCCAGGACTCGGTGCTCGTGCCCACGAGCTCGATGATCTTGTAGACGCTCTCGGCCATTCCGAAGCCCTCCTCTCGAACGAGGTAGGCGTCCTATAGCCCTAGTGCGTGGCCTCGAACAGCCCGGCGGCGCCCATGCCGCCGCCGATGCACATCGTGACGATGCCGTAGCGCCCCTTCCGGCGCCGCAGCTCGTAGAGGAGCGTTCCCGTCATGCGGGAGCCCGTCATGCCGTACGGGTGGCCGATCGAGATCGAGCCGCCGTTCGGGTTCAGCCGGGCCGGGTCGATCCCGAGCCGGTCGCGGCAGTAGACGACCTGCGACGCGAAGGCCTCGTTCAGCTCGACGACGTCGACGTCCGCGAGCCCGAGGCCCGCCATCTTCAAGAGCTTCGGAACCGCGAAGACGGGGCCGATGCCCATCTCGTCGGGCTCGCACGCGGCGAAGACGCAGCCGCGGAAGACGCCGAGCGGCTTCACGCCGAGCTGCTTCGCCTTCTCGGCCGACATGACGAGCGTCGCCGACGCGCCGTCGGAGAACTGGGAGGAGTTGCCCGCCGTCACGGTCCCCTCGGGGTCGAACGCGGGCGGGAGCTTCGCGAGACCCTCGAGCGTCGTGTCGGGGCGGTTGCACTCGTCGCGGTCGACGACGACCTCCTTGAGCGACTTCTCGCCCGTCGCCTTGTCGGTCACCTCCATCGTCGTCTTCATCGGCACGATCTCGTCCTTGAAGAACCCGGCCTTCTGCGCGGCGGCCGTCCGCTGCTGCGAGCTGAGCGCGTACTCGTCCTGCGCCTGCCGCGAGATCTCGTACCGCCGGGCGACCACCTCCGCCGTCTGCCCCATCGGCATGTAGATCGCGGAGTGGTGATCCTTGAACCACGGGTTGAAGAGGTTCTTCTTGTTGAAGTCGTTCTGGAGCATCGTGATCGACTCGAGACCACCGGCGACGATGACGTCCGCGCCGCCGCTCATGATGTGCTGTGCGGCGACCGCGATGGCGTTGAGTCCCGACGAGCAGAACCGGCTCACCGTCCCGCCCGGCACCGTCACCGGGAGCCCGGCGAGGAGCGCCACGTTCCGCCCGACGTTGAAGCCCTGCGGTCCTTCCGGGAAGCCCGTGCCCATGATGACGTCGTCGATCTCGGCGGGGTCGAGCTGCGGCGTCTTCCGGAGGACGTCCTTCACGCAGTGCGCCGCCATGTCGTCGGGGCGCGTCAGGTTGAAGGAGCCGCGGAACGACTTGGCGAGCCCGGTTCGCGAGCTGGCGACGATGACTGCTTCACGCATGTGCGATCCCTCCCGACGGGCGAGACTCGCAGGGCGCCCGCGGCGATGCAAGCCCGCGGGCGAGCGGCGGCGCCACCGGGAAGGGTTTATTGACGAGCAGCGCGGTGCTTCCTACAGAGGGAGGCACCGGCGTCCCCATGGCCGTCCTTCGAGCCATCAAGACGGTGGTGAAGCGAGCCGTCTTTCCGAAGGCGACGACGCGTCCGCGGTGGGACGCCTTCTACGCGCGCTTCCCGCCAGAATGCATCGCCGAGCGAACGGTCTTCGTCGGCGCGCGGCGCATGCGCGTCCGCGCGCTCCAGATGCAGTCGGTGCCGGGGACCGCGGAGGTCGTCGTCTCCCTGCTCGACGGGTTTCCGCGCACGGACACGGTCCTCGACTACGGGTGCGGCACGCACGGGAGCCGGTATCTCCGGACGCTCGGCTTCCCCGTCCACTCCTGCGACACGAAGGACTTCGACTTCCCGAACCACATTCGGATCGAACCCGACGCCCCGCTGCCGTTCCCCGATGAGCGCTTCGACGTGACGGTGTGCTCCGAGGTCGTGGAGCACGTCGAGGACCCGTGGACGCTTCTCCGCGAGCTCAGGCGCGTCACGCGCAAGGCGCTCATCGTGACGACGCCGAACGTCGTGTCGCTCAAGAGCCGCGAGGTGTTCGCCCGCACGGGCTACCTCCACTGGTTCACGCCGGACGTCGACTACCACGTGACGCCGGTCTTCTTCTGGCAGCTCGAGCGGTTCTGCCGCCGGGAGGGGATTCCGTCGTTCGAGCGCCACGGGAACCAGGAGCTGTTCGACATCCCCGGCACCGAGGACCCGCTGCTCTGGGCGGAATGCCTCGTCTACCGGCTGAACCTCCGCGCCTGACCGCAACGCGACGGGTCGCCCCGGGCGGTCACCGCCCCGCGGCGTACGCCGTCGCGTCCGGGACCCCGGCGCGGGCAAACGCCTCGATCCGCTCCCGGCACTTGCTGCACGTTCCGCAGTGCCGTTCGGCCGGCGTCGGGCGCGCGCAGGAGAGCGTGAGCGCGAGCGGGAGATCGCGTCCCCGCCGCACGACGTCCGCCTTCGTGAGCCCGCGGAACGGCGCGACGACCGCGAGCGGTGCGCGGAGCCCCTCCGACGCGATGCGGGCGAGCGACGCGAAGAACTCCGGCGTCGCGTCGGGGAACGGGTTCTCCGCGAGCGAGCCGAGCGCGACGGTCGGCCACCCCTCGATCGCGGCGAGCACGAGCGTCTTCGCGAGCAGCACG
>DASRHG010000056.1:0-21583 GCA_035650655.1 Binatia bacterium
CCTCGTGCAGCTCCTGCCTGAGGACTCCAGGCCCTCTCGGATCCTCGCATTGTGCACTCCGGAGGCGAAGGAACGGAGTTGGCCGATCCTCGAGCGAGGGCTCGCGGGCAGCGGCATCGACGCCGCGGTCGAGACTCTCGACGAGCCCCTTCCTGGATCTCCGGGCGTTGCTCGTGCTGCCGGACTGGATCTACGCGCTCCGCGTCTTCGGAGACGCTGGCGATGCCTCCGGCCTCGCCCGATTGATCGATGATGGCGGCGACCAGGTCGCGCGGGCCTTGGCGAAGGAGCTGGGCGAGATCTCGGAGGCGCGTGAAGCGGGACTACCCTTGGAGCTTGGCCAGGCAAGCGCGCGCTTTCGTGCGGAGCGCCGGAAGCCATTCAGGAAGGCGATCGCCGCCCGTGGTGCGCTCCTCGACGAAGAGCTGTGGCGGTGTCTCGATGAGGAGTTGGCCCGTTTCGCTTTTTCCGGCCAGTTCAGCGCCCAGGGTTGGAAGAAGCAGGTTGAGCTGAACTCCTCGGAGCTGACGCGCCAGGCCGCGCTCGTGGACGACCTGCTCGGCCGCGGAAGCATTGCGGTCGCTCTCGGCCTGATGAATGAGTGGACCGTGTCGCGCGCGCTCCTCCAGATGGGGAGGCAGCAGTCGTGGCTCGACTACCATTCGGCGCGACGGGCGGCAGCAACCGCGCTTGGCTCGCTCGCCACGCTTGCGCAAGATCAGGATCTCGGAACGAGCCTGACCGACGCGCAGCGGAGTCTCGGGCGCTTCTGGCGTGACCTCTCGGACCTGCGGAATGCTTTCCATCACCATCGAGCGCGAGCTTGGGTGCATCCACAAGGACAGCGCGCGCGAGCAGGTTAGCCGCTTCCTCGGCGACAACCGTCTGCTCGCGGACAAGCCCCTCGCGAAGTGGGACGCGGCCGCGCTCCTCCGGGTGACGACGACCGCGGCCCCCTCCGCGGCGAGGCAGCGGGCGACGGCCTCGCCGATGTCCTGCGCCGCGCCCGTGACGAGCGCGGCCTTCCCCGCGAGGCGTCCTACCGCCGCCGCGTCAGTGCGACGACGCGTTCCGCACGGCCTGCCAGATCCGCGCCGGTGAGAGGGGCGTCTCCATGAGCGCGAGCTTCGCCTCGGGGAACGCGTCCTCGATCGCGCTCGCGATCGCGCTGAGCGGCCCCGAGATCCCCGACTCGCCGGCGCCCTTCGTGCCGAGGGGCGTGAACGGCGTCGGCGTCTCCTGGTGGTCGAGCACCATCGCCGGCACCTCGAGGGCCGTCGGCAGCGTGTAGTCCATGAAGGTCGTCGTCTGGAGCTGCCCCGCCTGGTCGTAGACCATGTTCTCGTAGAGCGCGGCGCCGATGCCCTGCGCGATGCCGCCGTGCAGGTTCGCGTCGACGAGGAGCGGGTTCACGACCGTGCCGCAGTCGTGGACGGTCAGGTACCTGAGCACCTTCACGAGCCCGGTGTCCGGGTCGACCTCGACGATCGCCGCGCACGCCTCGTACGGCCAGGTGGGGTACGAGCTGAAGCGGCCCTGCGTCTCGGGCTGGTGGTAGACGTTCTCGATCCGGTAGTAGCGCGTCGCCTCGAGGCCGGGCTCGACGTCCGAGGCCTCCTTGCCGTGCGCGTTCTGGTACACGATGCGCGCGACCTCGGCGATCGGGATCTTCCGCGTCGGCGCGCCCTTCACGAAGATCGTCCCGTCCTCGGCGTCGAGGTCCGCCGGCGTGACCTCGAGCGACTTCGCCGCCACCGTGAGCATCTTCTCGCGGAGATCGGTCGCCGCCATCTTCGCCGCCGAGCCGCCCATCATGAGGCTCCGCGAGCTGTAGTTGCCGAGGCCGAACGGGCACTTGTCGGTGTCGCCCTGCACGACGCGGATGTCCTTCAGGCGCACGCCGAGCGTGTCGGCGACGATCTGCGCGATCCCGGTCTCGTTCCCGCTCCCGGGCGACGTGACGCCCGTCAGCACGGTGACCGTCCCGGACGGCGTGATCCGGACCGTCGTCCCGTCATAGCCCTGGAGGAGGGCCGAGTTCGGGAGCGCGCAGCCCTCGGGCGTGAGCGCGAAGCTGAAGCCGACGCCGAGGCGCCGCCCCTGGCGGCGCGCCTCCGCCTGCTCCTTGCGGAACGCAGGCATGTCGACCATCTCGACCACCCGGCGCATCGCCTTCGCGTAGTTGCCGCTGTCGAGGATCGCGCCCGAGACCTGCGCGTAGGGGAATTCCTCCGGCGGGATGAAGTTCTTGAGCCGCACGTCGATCCGGTCGACGCCCGTCGCGTCCGCGATCCGGTCCATCACGCGCTCGAGGAGGTACGACGCCGCCTCCTTCCCGAACGCGCGGTAGCCCGTCCACGGGCACTTGTTCGTGACGACGGTGAACAGCTCGATCGAGCAGTCGGGCACCTTGTAGCCGGTGGGGATCGAGTACGCGGTCACGAAGGACTGCGCCCAGCCGTAGGTGGCGCGCGGCGCGCCGACGTCGGCGACCACACGCACGCGGAGGCCGGAGAGGCGGCCATCCTTCCTGTAGCCCGCCTCGAAGTCGAGGATCGTCTCGCGGCTGTGGCCGGCGGCGAGGAAGTGCTCGGTTCGCTCCTCCACCCAGCGCACCGGGCGGCCGAGCGTCTTCGCGAGCCAGCCGACGAGGATCTCCTCCGGCGAGAGCGGGCCCTTCAGCCCGAAGCCGCCGCCGACGTTCGGCTGGATCACGCGGACGTTCGTCTCCGGCATCCCGAGCTGCTTCGCGAGCAGCGAGCGGAGCGTGTGCGGCATCTGCGTCGACGCCCAGAAGGTGAGGAAGTCGTCGTAGGGGTCGTAGCTCGCGGCGAACGCGCGCGGCTCGAGCGGCGCGGCGACGTAGCGGTGGGCCTTCACGCGCCCGCGCACGACGCCGTCGGCCTCGCCGAGCGCGCGGGCGGCGTCGCCCGTCACGAAGTGGCGCGTGAGCATCACGTTGTCGCCCCAGGCGGGCTCGACGAGCGGCGAGCCGGGGCGGAGCGCCTCCTCGGCGTCGTGCACGACGGGCAGCTCCTCCCACTCGACGGCGATGTGCTGGAGCGCCGCGTGCGCGGTGTAGCGGTCCTCGGCGACGACCGCCGCGACGGCCTCGCCGACGAAGCCGACGCGGTCCGGCGCGAGCGCCCAGTTGTCGCGCGCCTTGCCGCCGTACGCGGCGGGGTTCGCCGTCGCCGGGATCGGCCCGAGCGGGACGAGGTCGCGCCCGGTGACGACCGCGACGACGCCCGGCAGCGCCTTCGCCGCGCTCGTGTCGATGGACGCGATGCGCGCGTGCGCGTACGGGCTCCGGAGGACGGCCATCCAGCACATCCCGGGCAGGTCGACGTCGGCCGTGAACTGCCCGTGGCCGGTCGCGAGCTTCGGGTTCGTGATCGAGGGAAGGGACTGTCCGACGTACTTCATGGCTCTCCTGACTCAAGCATCCGCGAACTGCGGGATCACCTGCTCGCCGGCGCGGCGGATCGAGCGCATCGCCTCCGCGTGCGGGACGCCGCCCCAGCGGGTCTTCAGTACGACGTGCGTGGGGGCGAGTGTCTCGCGGATCATCTCGAGGTCGGCACGGCAGCGCTCGGGGCCGCCGACCGTGGTTCGGCGCTTCGCGAGCTCGACGAGCCCCTCGCGCTGGTTCGCCGGCAGCGGCCGCCCGTCGTCGTCCACCAGGTGGCCGAAGCTCGAGTACATCTCGTACTCGCCCATGACGCCGTTCTCGCCGCCGATCTTCCACGCCGAGTCGTCGTCGGCGCCGACGAAGAACTCGCGGTAGTACGCGAACGTCTGCCGCGCCGGGTCCTTGCCGTGCGCGCGAAGCGCCGCGGTCCAGTGCGCCTTGTTCTCCTTGATGATCGAGATCGGCGTGATCGGGTCCGCGTACCAGCCGTCGCCGATCTCCGCCGCCAGCTCGACCGCCTTCCGCTTCTTCGCCGCCACCCAGACGGGCGGCGACGGCTGGACCGGCTTCGGCGTGAGGCACACGTCCTTCACCCGGAAGTGCTTGCCCTCGTGCGTGACGCTCGGCTCCGTCCAGAGGCGGCGGACGAGCCGGACGCCCTCGCGCATGAGCGAGGGCCGGTCGGCGAGCCGCCGGCCGAACGCCTGGAACTCCTCGGGCCGGTAGCCCTGCCCGATGCCGAGGATGAACCGGCCGCGCGAGATCACGTCGAGCACCGCGGTGTCCTCGGCGAGCCGGAGCGGGTCGTAGAGCGGCAGGAGGAAGACGCCGCCGCCCACGCGGATCCTCGACGTCTTCGCGGCGAGGTACGCGAGCGCGACGACCGGGCTCGGGAACATGTCGTTGTCGACGAAGTGGTGCTCGCTCACGAGCGCGCAGTCGAAGCCGAGCGACTCGGCGAGCACGACCTCCTCGACGGTTTCGTGGAACATCTCCCCGGCGGTGACGCCGGGGCCCTTGTAGATGGCGTAGTTGAGTCCGAACTTCACGTGCTCCTCGTGCGGGAGATCGCTCCCGAAGTCAACGGGCATCCGCGGGGTGCGCTCGCGCCGCCTTCCCCACGCGCGTCGCGGCGCCGGGATCGACCGCCGCCGTCGCGCATTCCCCGGCCGCGAGGAGCGTCGCCTCCTCCCAGTCGCGCCCGACGAGCATGAGGCCGACGGGGAGACCGTCCGAGGTGCCGCACGGCACGCTGAGCGCCGGATGACCCGTCGCATCGAAGGGCGCCGTGTTCGCGAGCATGCTCCATCCCCGCGTGACGAGCGCGTGCACGCCGCCGTCGCCCGCGTCGCGGCGGAGCGCCTTCATGGGCGTCGTCGGCATGGCGAGGACGTCGACCTCGCGCAGCACCGCGTCGTACCGCGCCTTCAAGGTGCGCCGCGCGTTCTGCGCCGTCGCGTACAGGCGGCCGCCGTACGCGCGGCGCGCGAGGGCGCCGAGCAGGAGGGCGAGCTTCGCGGTCGGGGGGAGCGCGTCGCGCGGCGCCGCAGCGAGCGCCCGGGCGAGGTCGACGTCGTGGAAGCCCGTGGCGCCGTAGGCGATGCCGTGCGCCTCGAGCGTCGCGAGCGTGCCTTCGCCGACGATCGCCCACGAGATGGCGCCGCTCGTCCGGTGCGCGGGGACCGAGACGTCGCGGACGACGGCCCCGGCGCGGGCGAGCGCCTCGACCGCGGCGCGGACCGCCGCCTCGACGTCGGCTTCCGCGCCGTCCGCGCCGAAGCCCTCGCGCAGCACGCCGATCCGGAGGCCGCGCACGCCGCGGCCAACCGCCTCGGCGTACGCCGCCGTCCGCACCTCCCCCTGCCGCGGGTCGAGCGGGTCCTTGCCGGCGATCACCTCGAGGAGGAGCGCGACGTCGGCGACGGACCGGCCCATCGGTCCCGCGTGGTCGATCGTCGCATCGAGGCCGACGATGCCCGTGTACGGGACGAGGCCGTGCGTCGGCTTGAGCCCGACGGCGCCGCACCACGCCGCCGGGATGCGGATCGAGCCGCCCTGGTCGCCGCCGATCGCGAGGTCGACGTCGTCGTAGAAGAGGGCCGCGGCCGAGCCGGCCGACGAGCCGCCGGCGAGGCGGCCGGCGTCGTGCGGGTTGAGCGTGGGCCCGTACGCGCTCGTCTCCCCGGAGCCGGCGAAGGCGAAGTCGTCCATGTTCGTCACGGCCACGATCTCGGCGCCCGCGTCGAGGAGCCGCGTGACGACGGTCGCGTCGACGCGCGGCACGTGCCCGGCGAGGAGGCGCGAGCCGCACGTCATCGGCACGCCCGCGATCGACACGTTGTCCTTCACGGCGACGCGCCTGCCCGCGAGGGGCCCGGTGCCGGTGCCGACGACGGCGCAGCGGCGGACGATCGCATTCAGCGGGTCCTCGGCCGGCGCTGGGCGGCCGCCCATCCGGCGCGCGCCGCCGGCGGCGGGCGCCGGCGCGTCGGGATCGAGCGAGCCCAGCGCGTCCAGCAGCGCGGGCAGGAGGTCGCGGAACGCCGCCTCCTCCTCCGCGTCGACCGCGAACCCGTGGACCGCGGCGAGTCGCCGCAGCTCGGACCCGTCCGGCACGCGGATCGCCATCGTCACCTCCCGTTCGCCGCGGCGCCCGTCGCCGCGCCGTGCGCCGTCGTGGCCGTCGCGCTCAGTCCCACCCGGGCTCGAGCCACGGCCGGATCTGCTCGCGGTCGAGGCCGAGCTCGTGGATGCTCACCTGCGAGAGGCAGAGGTCCGACGGCGGGTGCTGCATGCTCGCCGTCGCCCCGTCGCGGAAGAGGCGTTCGATCGGCTGACCCTTGAAGATCGCGTGCGCGCCGCCCATCTCGAGCGCGGAGCGGGTGGCGGCCGCGGTCGCCTCGCCGACGAGATACTTCGCCTTCAGGTAGAGCGTGACCGTCTCGGGGTTCTGCCCCTCGGTGTCGACGCGCCAGGCGGCGTAGCGGAGCACCCAGCGCGCGGCGTCGAGCTGGCAGGCCATGAGCGCGATCCGCCGGCGGACGTCGGGGTGGTAGGCGAGCGACTGCTTGAATCCCTTCGGGACGCGCTTGCTCACCGTTGCGATCGCGGCCTTCAGCGCGGCGACGCCGACGCCCAGGTAGACCGCCGTGTACGGGATGTTGAAGATCGGCTCGTTGTCCTGGAGCCATCCCCAGATGCTCGGGACGTAGAACTCCTCGAGCACGAACTCCTGCGGGACGAAGCACTTCTCGAGGATGACCGTGTCGCTCCGCGTCGCGCGCATGCCGAGCGTGTCCCACACCCGCTCGACCCGGATCCCGGGCGACTTCGCGGGCAGGAGGAAGCCGATGCCCGCCTCGGGGTTCGGGTCCCACTCGGGATGCGCGAACATGAGCGTGTAGTCGGCGGACTCGAACATCGACACGAAGGCCTTCCGGCCGTTCAGCTCGATCCCGCCCGGCACGCGCTTCGCCTGGCACGAGCACGCGTAGCTCGTCGGCACGAGCGACGTCGTGCCGGGCTCGGAGACCGAGTCGGCGGTGAGCTTCCCCTCCTTGATGACGAGGTCGGCGATGCGCTGCTTCGTCTCCCGGGCCACCGGCGACTCGAAGAAGATCGCGGCCATGTTCGCGTGATGCATGTTGTAGGAGAGCGCCGTCGCCGCGTCGCCCTGGGCGATCTCCTCGGCGGCGATCGCGTAGCCGAGGAGCCCGCCGCCCTGGCCGCCGAACTCCTTCGGGATGGTGAGCGCGTTGATGCCCGCCTTGCGGAGCGCGTCGTAGTTCTCCCTGGGCGGCGACGCGTCGCGGTCGTGCTCGGCGGCGCGCTTGGCGAAGTCCGCCGCGAGCTCCCGGCAGCTGGCCTGCAGCCGGCGTTGCTCTTCGGTGAGTGCGAAGTCCATCGGTCCCTGTCCTCCTGCTGACGTGCGGAACGTGCTTTCCTATCACCGTCCCGTCATCGAGTTTCAACTCAGCTGCGGTAGAAGCGGTCGAGGAGCCACGCCGGGATCTCCTCCTCCGCGTCGATGCGGACGTCGAAGAGCGCGGGGAGCCCCGTGTCGAGCGCCGCCGCGACGGCGTCGGCGAGCTCGCCGGGGCGCTCGATCCGCGTCCCGCGCACGCCGAGCGCGGACGCGAGCGCGGCGAGGTCGGGTCCCGCGACGTCGATCGCCGCGAAGCGCCCGCCGTACACCCAGCGCTGGTAGTTGCGGATCGCGCCATGGCAGCCGTCGTTCAGCACGACGACCGCGACGGCGACGCCGCTCGCCGCCGCCGTCGCGAGCTCCTGGCTCGTCATCTGGAAGCCGCCGTCGCCGACGATCGCGACCACCGGGCGGTCCGGGCGCGCGACCTTCGCGCCGATCGCGGCGGGCACGGCGAAGCCCATCGTCCAGTTGCCGGCGGGCGCGAGGAGGCTCCGCGGCGCGCGCACGCGGCAGAAGAGCTGCGCCCACCACGTGTTGTTGCCGGCGTCGCACGCGAAGAGCGTCTCCGGCGGCGCGGCGGCGACGAGCTCCCGCATCGCCGCGGACGGCCCGAGCCGCCCGGGGCGCGAGACCGGGAGCGCGTCCGCTCGCGCGCGCGCGAGCGCGTCGAGCCGCCGTGCCACCGCGGCGCGCCGCGCGGCGTCGGCGGCGGACAGCCGGGCGCAGAGCGCCGCCGTGACGGCGCGCGCGTCGCCGACGATGCCGCATGCCACCGCCTGGATCTTCCCGATCTCGCGCGCGTCGACGTCCACGTGGACGAGCCGGCCGGGAATCCGGAAGACGCCCGTGCGGCCGTGCCAGAAGGAGCTGTCCGAGAACCGGCAGCCCGCGGCGTAGACGACGTCCGCCTCCGCGAGGAGGGACGCCGCGGGGAGGTCCTGCGCGAAGCCGCCGGAGAGCGGATGGTCGTCGGCGACGACGCCGCGCCCCATCATCGTCGTCACGACGGGCGCCGCGAGACGCTCCGCGAGCGCCGCGATCTCCGCCGCCGCGCCGACGGCGCCGCCGCCCGCGACGACGAGCGGCCGCTCGGCGCGGGTGAGGAGGCGGACGGCCGCGTCGATCGCCGCCGGCTCTGGCGCGGGCGCGGGGGGCGGCTCGCCGCCGGCCGCGGCGTCCTCGGCGGCGAACGTGCCCGCGAGCACGTCGAAGGGAAGCTCGACGTACACGGGCCGCGGCCGCCCCGTCGTCGCCTCCCGGAGCGCGCGCCACAGCGTCGGCCCGATCGCCTCGGGGCGCTCGACGCGCGCGCGCCACTTCGTGATCGGCGCGTACGTGGCCGCCTGCTCGATCTCGTGCAGCCCGTCGCGCCCGCGGGCACCGCTCGGGATCCCGGCGGCGACGACGACGACCGGCGACGAGTCGAGCCACGCCTCCGCGACGGCCGTGATCGCGTTCGTGGCGCCGGGGCCGGAGGCGAGGAGGCAGACGCCCGGCCGCCCGCTCGCGCGCGCGTAGCCGTCGGCCATGAAGCCCGCCGCCTGCTCGTGGCGGACGAGGACGTGGCGCGGGAGGTCGCGGTCGGGGAGCGCGTCGTAGACCGGCAGGCTGTGCACGCCCGGGATGCCGAAGACGTGCGTGACGCCCGCCGTGGCGAGCGCGTCGAGGACGGCGGCCCCACCGGTCGGCATCGCTCAGTCCGCGAGGACGTCGAGGGGGAGGAGGGCGGAGACGAGGACGTTCGGCACGTCGACGAGCTGGCTCACGCGCAGGTCGACGGCGACGCTCGTCAGCACGTAGGCCTGCTCGCGCGTGAAGCCGCGCTCGTGCACGAGGTGGTCGATCATCTGGAGGAGCGCGTCCGTCGCGGCGAGCGTCAGGTCCTCGGACTCGTTCCGGCCGTCGGCGCGGAGCGGCATGCCGGTCGTCGCGAAGAAGCGGCGGGGGAGGGCAATCGCGGGGTCGGCGAACGCGTGGTGGCGGACGAACTGCGGGCGCCGGATCCCGCGCCGCGCGGCTTCGCCGCGGCGGAGCCCGAACCGCACCGTGAGCGTCGCCTGCATCTCGATCGCGGTGCCGCACGACTCGCAGTCGCCCTGCGCGAAGTGCGCGTCGCCCGCGGAGAAGAGGGCGCCGGGGACGTCGACGGGCAGGAGGAGGGTCGCGCCGGCCGTCAGCTGCTTGATGTCGACGTTGCCGCCGCCCTCGCGTGGCGGGATCGTCCGGAGCCCGCGGCTCGCGACGGGCTCCGTCGCCGGGACGGCGCTCGCCGGGGACGGCGGCTGCACCATGCCGCCGCGCCCGAGGAGCTCCGCCTCGCGCGCGATCGTCGCCTCGAGGAGCGTCGGCGACGGCGCGACGCCCATGACGCCCATGAACGGCGCGCCGGGCACGCGCACGCCCGGGAGGTCGGGCGAGACGGCCGAGCCGCCCGCGATCGTCCAGCGGACGAGGAACGGCGTCGGGAAGTGCTCGCGGAGGAAGCCGAAGCCCGGGACGATGCACGTGAAGCCGAAGCGGTCGGGCGCCACCTCGAGGATCTCCACCTCGAGGAGATCGCCGGGCTCGGCGCCGCGGACGAAGACCGGACCGGTGAGCGGATGGACGACGGCGAGGTCGAGCGCGGCGAGGTCGGCGCTGGTCGTCCGCGGGCCGATCTGGCCGTCGAGCGCGTCGCGCGTCTCGAGCACGACCGTCTCGCCGGGCGCCACGTGGAGCCGGGGCGGGACGTCGGGGTGCCAGCGGTTATGGCCGGACTCGGGCTGCTCGACGAGCCGCCTCGCCCGGTCGATGCGGAGCGCGTGCGTCACGAGGGTCAGTCGAGGACGGCGGTCGCGTCGATCTCCATGAGCAGCCCGTCGAGACCCAGGTTCGCGACCTGGACCATCGTGCAGACGGGGTACCGGCCGTTCGGGAAGAGCCGCTCGCGCACGGCGACCTCGTGCGGCGCGTGGCGGATGTCCTTCAGGAAGACGACGATCTTGACGACGTTCGCGATCGTCCCGCCCGCCGCCGTCACGGCGAGCTCGATGTTCTTCCAGCACTGCTCGGCCTGCGCGCGCGGGTCGCCGACGCCGACGATCTCGTTCTTCTCGTCGAACGCGACCTGGCCCGCGAGGTAGAGCGTGCTGCCGCACCGGATCACGTGCCCGTACGGCTCGATCGGCGCCCCGAGGCCCTTCGGCGCGAGGTACTCCCTGCTCATCACTGCGTCCTCCTGGATCGTTTCGGCGCGCGCCGTGCGCGGGCCGCGACGGCGCGTGTCGGTGGTTGCGGCGTCCGCGTCGTCGCGGCGGCCGCCGGCAGCCGCGATGACATCGGACGAGGAAGCGGGTCGATGCGAACGGCGAAGTCCAACCGCGCCACGGGGGTTGACCGCACGCGGGCGCATGGCCTACGCGGGGGTGCCGCGGCGCTGCGGCATTCGAGCGAGGAGACGGCATGAACCTGGAATACGAGTTCACCTACCGCGCGACTTTCAAGGAAGGCGTCGAGATCGGCCCCGGGCCGTTCGGACGGCGAATCGCGGTCGAGGTCACGGGCGGCAGCTTCGAGGGGAAGCGGCTCAAAGGGACGCTGCTCGGCGGCGGCGGTGACTGGATCCTGGTCGGGCCCGACGGCTTCGGGCGGCTCGACGTCCGGATCCAGATGCGAACGGACGACGGCGCGCTCATCTACCTCGCGTACCTCGGGCTTCTCGAGATGAACGCGAAGGTGCAGCAGGCGCTCGCCACCGAGACGGCCGGCACGGACTGGGGCGATCAGTACCTCCGGAGCGCGCCGCGGATGGAGAGCGGCGACCCGCGCTACGCGTGGCTCAGCCAGTCGCTCTTCGTGAGCGAGGGGCGGCTCCTCCCGGGTCGGGTCGTCGAGTACAGGGTCTACCGCGTCACCTGAGCTGCGGAGAAGCCGCGTCGTCACTTCGCAGGTCCGAGCACGTCCCGGAAGACGACGGCGAGGTCGCGGAGTGCGCGCGCGCCGTCGCCGATGAACGTCGAGCCGTGCATGGGCGCGATTCGCGCGGGTGCCAGGGCGGCGAGGCGCTGCAAAGTCTCGTCCGTGTACGGGGTGTAGGGGAGGTAGCGCGCGAAAGGGCCGCCTTCGTAGGAGACGAGCGTGTCGCGGGCGCGGCCGGCGAGGTCGGCGGTCGTCGTCGCCTCGACGTCGCCGTTCTGGTGGAAGAGGTCCGAGCAGAAGAGGGTGCGCCCGGTCTCCTCGAAGAGGAGCCCCGCCTCCCAGCCGTGCGGGACGTGCGGCGTGCGGAGGAAGCGGAAGCGGCAGGCGCCCGTGGCGAGCGTCTCGCCGTCCTGCATCCCGCGCGCGGGACGGAGCGCGAAGTCGTTCACGCTGACGAGCGCGCCGACGACGCTGCACACGGGTGTCGCGGCCGGGGCGAGCGCGAGCCACTCGTTCAGCGCACCGCACTCGTCCGCCTCGAAGTGGCTGAAGCCGATCCAGCGGACGCGCGCCGGGTCGAGGACGCGCGCGACGGCGTCGCGCACCTGGGGGAAGAGGACGCGCATGCCGGTGTGGAGGAGGACGGGCTCGTCGTCGTCGACGACGAACTGCGCGAACTGGAAGCGGATCTCCGGCACGTAGGTCGAGAGCCGGTACGTCTTGGGGGCGATCTCGTCGACGGTCGTCATGGTGTCTCGTCTGCGGGCTCGGGGACGTGCGTGCGGCCGCGGCGGAGCCGTCGCGGGGGCTTCCCCGCGGCCGGTCGGGACGGGGCCGCGCAAACGGACCCGACAGCCATCATCATCGCGTCGCGTGCCATCGTCTCTCTGGCCACAGTGCGCGGCTCGGCGCAAGCGTGTCATGCGTTCAGGATACGTGAACGTTCTCTCGCGGCGGATCGACGCGCCGCGGGCGCTTGCGGAGCGACGGCTCACGAGCGTCGAGCGCGCGTCGTTCGAGCGGGCGCGCGCGGGGGCGGAGGTGGCGCGTGCTGCACGCTGCACGGCGGCGGGCGCCCGCTCTCGGTGCGGGTCGGGGAGCTCGGCGCGACGCTCGTCGCCGTCGAGGCGCCGGATCGGACGGGGCGTCTCGCGAACGTCGTTGCTCGGCTGCGCGGGCGTCCGGACGCACGCGCGATCGGCGCGCGCGTTCACGATGGCGCTGGCGGCACCGGCCCGCTTCGGGCAGGATCGGCCGCTCACCGAAACGACGACGAGGGACGTGGATGGCGTTGCGGCACCTGCCCGAGAACCCGCGGCAAGCAGCGCGGGCGTGGAACCTCCAGCTCGGCATTCCGGGCTTCAAGTACGCGGACCTGAACCGCGTCCGCCGGCTCGAAGCGCTCGATGCGACCTTCCTCCGCGGGCTCCGGACGGCCGACGCCGCGCTCGCCGACGCGCTCGAGGCGTACCGCGCCGCGGGCGGCGAGGGCCTCGAGCCCCGGCGCGAGTCCGAGCTCCTCCTCCGGGTCGCGCCGCACGTCGGCACGTTCGTCGCGCGGCTCTTCCGCATCGAGGAGGAGTACCGGGCGCTCCGCACGCGCATCGCGGCCGAGGAGACGGTCTTCGCGTGGAAGCGGGAGTTCGTCGAGCGGCGCGTGCTGAAGCATCCGCCCACGGCCGCGGCGCTCGCGGCCATGGACCCCGTCGAGCTCGAGTTCGCGTACCGCGAGGCGGTGGCGGCGCTGCCCCTCGACCCGGCGCTCAGCGCCGACCCGGAGCGCGAGCTCGCGACCGTCACGACCGAGCTCCAGGCGGCCGTGGGCACGGCCGGCGACGCGAGCGCCCGCGCGGCCGCCCTCGCGCGGCTCGCGACCGTCGAGGCGTGGGTGACGGCGCTCGCGTTCCATCCGGCGCTCGCCGCGCGCCGCGCCCGCTTCACGTGCTTCCGCGTGCCGCAGAAGCTCGACCACGAGGCGCTCGTCGAGCGCGTCCGCCCGCGGCCCGAGCTGCCCGAGCTCTTCATGGGGCCGCCCGCGACGCGGCGCCACCGCGACGGCTTCGACCTGACCGACGGGCGCTACGGCCGGCGCGAGAACCTCCGCGAATCGCACTACTGCCTCACGTGCCACGAGCGCGGCCGCGACTCGTGCCGGAAGGGGCTCCGGACGAAGGACGGGAGCGTGCAGAAGAACCCGCTCGGCATCCCGCTCGAGGGCTGCCCGCTCGACGAGAAGATCTCGGAGATGATCGCGCTCTACCGCGACGGCGAGGCGATCGGCGCCCTCGCGGTCGTCATGATCGACAATCCGATGCTCGCCGGCACCGGCCACCGCATCTGCAACGACTGCATGAAGGCGTGCATCTTCCAGAAGCAGGACCCGGTGGACATCCCGCAGATCGAGACGGGCGTGCTGACCGAGGTCCTCGGCCTCCCGTACGGCTTCGAGATCGCGTCCCTCCTCACGCGCTGGAACCCGCTGAACGGCCGGCGCCCGTACCCGCTCCGCTACAACGGGAAGAACGTCCTCGTCGTCGGGATGGGGCCGGCGGGCTACACGCTCGCGCACCACCTTCTCAACGAGGGCTTCGGCGTCGTCGGCATCGAGGGCCTCAAGGTGGAGCCCCTCGACGTGGCGCTCCGCGGCGCGAAGCGCCGCGTGCCGCGGCCGATCCGCGACGCGCGCGAGATCATGGGCCCGCTCTCGGAGCGCCCGACGCTCGGCTTCGGCGGCGTCGCCGAGTACGGCATCACCGTCCGCTGGGACAAGAACTTCCTCGACGTCAACTACGTGATCCTCATGCGCCGGAAGAAGTTCCGGCTCCTCGACGGCGTCCGCTTCGGCGGCACGCTCACGCTCGACGACGCCTGGAGCCTCGGCTTCGACCACGTCGCGATCACCGCCGGCGCCGGCCGGCCGACGCTCGTGCCGATGGAGCGGAACCTCGCGCGCGGCGTCCGCATGGCGTCCGACTTCCTGATGGCGCTCCAGGGGCAGGGCGCGTACCGCCGCAACTCGCTCACGAACCTCCAGGTGGAGCTGCCGGCGGTCGTGATCGGCGGCGGGCTCACGGCGATCGACGCGGCGACGGAGCTCCAGGCGTACTACGTGGCGCAGGTGGAGAAGCACCTCGAGCGCTTCGAGAACCTCGCGCGCCGGATCGGCGACGGGGCCATCTGGGCGGGGCTCGACGCCGAGGAGACGGCGACCGTGCGGACGTGGCTCGACCACGGCCGCATGGTGCGCGCCGAGCGCGCCGCCGCCGCGGCCGCCGACCGGCCGCCCGACTTCGCGCGCCTCGTCCGCGCCTGGGGCGGCGTCACGATCCTCTACCGCCGCCGGCTCCAGGACTCGCCCGCGTATCGGCTGAACCACGAGGAGGTCGTGAAGTCGCTCGAGGAGGGCATCGGCTTCGTCGAGTGCATGCAGCCGACGGCGTGCCTCACGGACGAGCACGAGCATCTCCGCGCCGTGCGCTGCACGCGCATGGCGACGGTCGACGGCAGGCTCCGCGACACGGGCGAGGCGGTCGAGTTCCCGGCGCGGACGGCGATCGTCGCCGCGGGGACGAGCCCGAACGTCGTCTACGAGCGCGAGCACCCCGGCACGTTCGTGCTCGACGAGCGCGCGGGCTGCTTCGCGATGCACCGGGCGGTCGAGGCGGAGGACGGGACGTTCCGGCTGGAGCCCGTGGCGGACGGCGGGACGGGCTTCTTCACCTCGTACGCGCGAGGCGGCCGCTTCGTCTCCTTCTACGGCGACGCGCACCCGGTCTTCGCCGGGAACGTCGTGAAGGCTATGGCGTCGGTGCGGCACGGCTACCGGGAGATCGCGCGGCTCTTCGCGCGCGAGGTGGCGGCGCAGGAGGCCGAGGAGCAGCCCGAGCGCGAGAACGCGTGGGTGCGCTTCGCCGAGGTGGTCGAGGACGGGCTCCGGGCGGTCGTCGTCGACGCGATCCGCCTCGGCGACCGCATCGTCGAGGTCATCGTGCGGGCGCCGATGGCCGCGCGGAACTTCCGGCCCGGGCAGTTCTTCCGCGTGCAGAACTACGAGACGACGGCCGACGTCGTGGAGGGGATCCGCCTCACGATGGAAGGCCTCGCGCTCACCGGCGCGTGGACGGATCCCGCGCGCGGCCTCATCTCGCTCGTCGTCCTCGAGATGGGGGGCTCCTCGCGCCTCTGCGGCATCCTCGAGCCGGGCGAGGAGATCGTCCTCATGGGCCCGACCGGCACGCCGACCGAGATCCCCGAGGGCGAGACCGTCCTCCTCGCCGGCGGCGGGCTCGGCAACGCGGTCCTCTTCTCGATCGCGGCCGCGATGAAGGCGCGCGGGAACCGCGTCGTCTACTTCGCCGGCTACCACCGCGCGGCCGATCTCTTCAAGCGCCGGTACATCGAGGACGCGTGCGACGTCGTGGTGTGGAGCGTCGACGAAGGGCCGCCGATCGCGACGCGCCGGCCGCAGGACCGGAGCGTCGTCGGGAACATCGTCCAGGCGCTCGACGCGTACGGGCACGGGCGGCTCGGCCCGCCGGCCGTGCCGCTCGCGGCCGTCGACCGCATCGTCTGCATCGGATCGGACCGGATGATGGACGCCGTTCGCGCGGCGCGCCACGGCGTCCTCGCCGACGTGCTCCGGCCCGATCACGTCGCGATCGGGTCGATCAACTCCCCGATGCAGTGCATGCTGAAGGAGGTGTGCTCGCAGTGCCTCCAGCGGCACACCGACCCGGCGACCGGCCGGGAGTCGTTCACGTTCAGCTGCGCGACCCAGGACCAGCCGCTCGACGTGGTCGACTTCCGTTTCCTCCACCAGCGCCTGCGGCAGAACTCGGCGGCCGAGAAGCTCACCTCGCTCTGGCTCCAGCACCTGTTCGACCAGCGCGAGGTGCAGGTCGTCTGAGGCGGCGGCGCCCGACGCGGGCCGCGAGCGTGTCATTCGCGGCGGGTCGTTCCTCTGCGCCCCGGCGGTGTGCGACGGCTTCCGCGTCTCCGCGCGCGGCCGCGCGCCGCGTGCGGTGGCTCGAGACCGCGGACGTCGCCGCGCGGTTGCGGATGCTGCGCACCGACCAGGCGGCGTGGCGAGCCCCGAACGACACCGGGCAGTTCAGCCGCAGCGGCGCCCCGGGCGAAGACCGCGCTCGTCCACCGCCGCGGGCGCTGGGGCGTCCCGGGGGGCGCGTGCCGACCACCCACATCCCGAAGCCGCCCATCCGCGAGCTCGACGGGCCGACGCGGTGGCCGACGTGGAAAGCCGCCTCCGACGTATGCAGACGGCTCTTCGTGAGGCCACCGGCGCGCCGGGCGTGAGGTCCGGAGGCCGCGAGCCCCGATTCACCCCCCGGCGCCGGTCCGCCGCCGCGCGAGTGCCGCCCGGAACTGCGCGGTCGTCCGCGGCAGCAGCCTCCCCGTGCCCCAGTCGCAGATGACGCCGTAGCGCCGGATCGCCTCGAGCGGACCGATCTCGCCCGCGCGGAGGCGGGCGGCGACGGCCTCCGGGTCCGTCGCGAGCCACGCGTCGCGCTCGCGCCGGATCGCCTGCCGCTCCCTCGCCGTCGCCGCCGCGTCGATGCGGTAGTCGTCCAGCTCGGGGTCGACGGCCTCGACGACGACGCCGTAGTCGCGCCGCGCGCCCTCGACGCTCACGTAGCCGTCGATCACGTCCTCCAGCACGAGCGCGGGGTCGCGGTCGAGCGGGTCACCGAGCCCGCCGCCGCCGGCGGACGGCCGGTCGAAGCGGTCGCCGCGGCGCACGGGGACGCTCGAGAACACGGCGCCGAGGAAGCGCGTCTCGCCGTCGCGCTCGAGGTAGACGCCGTGCGGGTTCGACGGCAGCCCGCCCTCGATGCCCCAGGTGACGGACCGCGCGCGGTCGCAGCAGTAGGAGATCACGGCGCGGTCGACCTCCGTGAGCGTCCCGCCCTTCGCGAGGCCGCAGCCGCCGCGGAACTTCCCCGGCCCGCCGGAGTCGGTGACGATCCGGTGGTGCGTCGTGAGGACGGGGTTCAGCCGCTCCTGCGCCTCGACCGACTGGACGGCGAGGCCGACGCCGAAGACGGGCGAGGTGGCGTTCGAGCCGTCCTTCGTCGCGCGGCCGCCCCAGCCGCCCGCCATCCAGTCGTACCACATGAAGTACCGGTCGCCGGCGTCGCGGGCGTCGTGGCCGCCGACGAGGAGGTACTCGAGGTTGAACGAGCACGCGAGCGCGCGCTCCGGCATGAGCCGGGACCAGAGCTCGAAGATCGCGTTCATGATCTTCTCGTAGCTCCCGGAGCAGAAGCCGGTGACGGCGACGGGCCAGGGCGCGTTCACGACGCTGTTCTCCGGGAACTCGGCGCTGATCACGCGGTAGAACCCCGAGTTGAGCGGCACCTCGGGGAAGAACGTCTTCGTGCCCGCGATCACGGCCGAGAAGGAGGCGCTCTTCGTCGAATTGAGGAAGCACCCGATGTAGGGATGCGTGCCGGTGAAGTCGTAGTGGACCCGGTCGTCCTCGACCGTCATCGCGACGCGGATCGGGATGAGCCCCTCGCCGCCGCTCGGATCCTGGTCGATGTAGTCCTCGGTGACCCAGGTGCCCTTCGGCAGGGCGCGGATCTTCGCGCGCGTGAAGCGCTCGACGTAGTCCTGCACCTCCTCGAACGCCGCCAGCACGACGTCCTTCCCGTAGCGCTGCATGAGCTCGGTGAGCCGCGCGGCGCCGAGGCGCGTCGCCTCGCCCTGCGCCTGCATGTCGCCCATGGCGTCGGCGGGCGCACGGAAGTTCGACACCAGCATCTCGGCCAGGTCCTGCTGGAAGACGCCCTCCTTCCAGAGCTTCATCGGCGTGATGCGGAGCCCCTCGCCGAAGTGCTCGCGGGCGTTGATGTCGAAGGAGCCCGGGACCGTCCCGCCGACGTCGGCCCAGTGCCCGTTCGACTGCGTGAACGCGACCAGCTCCCCGTCGAAGAAGACCGGGCGGATGATGCGGGTGTCGTTGAAGTGCGTGCCGCCGTCGTACGGGTCGTTCGTGATGAAGACGTCGCCGGGGCGGATGTCGCCGCCGAAGCGCGCGATGACGGCCTTGGCCGTGAAGTGGAGCGTGCCGACGTGGACGGCGACGTCCTGGCTGCCCTGCATGACGGTGTTCCCGTCGCGGTCGCAGAGGCAGTTCGAGAAGTCGCGGCAGTAGATGACGAAGGAGTAGCAGGTGCGGAGCAGCTGCTCCGACATCTGGTCGACGAGGTTCACGAAGGCGTTCTTCAGCACCTCGAACGTGACGCGGTCGAGCGCGGTCCGGGCCCCGAACTTCATCAACGCGTACCGGCTGCTCATCGAACAGTCGCGTGAAGACATCATCCAGAAGCTGGCGGAGATCAAGGGGCTGATGGACGCGGGCAAGCTGCGGAGCGTCTACGAGCCGCTCAGCTACGTCGGCAACGACCTGATCCGTGAAGGGGCACCGCGTCGGAACGCGTGCGTGGCACAGGCCGAGCTCCTGGTCGAGGGACGATCTGCACCCAGCTCACGGGCCTGCTGCCCGCGCGGCCCGCGCTGCCGCGTCCTTAAATGTCGCGCCGAGCGCCGCCCGGCAGCCCGGCGACAGCGCCTTGCTGATCGCCCGCTCGTCGAGGACCGCCGCCGCTGCCCGCCAACCCCGAACGGCCTTGGTGAGGAGCTTTCGCCGCGGCTTCATCTTCGTCGCGCGGGCCGCGCGCTCGAGTGTGCGACAGGCCGCGGCCATCTTCTTCGTGAGCCGGCGCGGGAGGGACTCGCCCGCGCAGGCGGCCGTGGGCAGTCGCTGGCACACGCAGCGCGCGCCCGCCATGCCGACCACGTCCGTTGGCTCGCAGCCCTCGCCGGCGCAGTGCTCGGCCGTGCACGGGTCGTCGTCTCGGCAGACCGCGGCGCAGGCCGTGGAGCAGGCGGTGACCCGGGTGTGGGCGCAGCCGTGCGGCGGCACGCAGGCGTCGGCCGTGCACGGGTCCCCGTCATCGTCGCAGACAGGCGGCGCACCGCCGACGCAGGCGCCAGCACCGTCGCACGTCTCCGTGCCATTGCACGGGTTGCCGTCGTCGCAGTCGGCGTCGCGGCGGCAGCAGCCGCTGCGCGGCGGCACCACCACGTCGGGCGTGGCCGGCGCCGGCTCGACGTTTCCGACCGCGTCGCGGGCCACCGTGGAGAACGCGTACGTCGTGGCCGGCGCACCCGCTAAGGTGCCGGTCTCCGCGCTCGTGTCGGCGAGCCACACGGCCGGCGCGCCGCCGTCCGCGCTGACGAGCACATCGTAGCCAGCGACGCCGGCGCCCTCGTCGCTGCCGGACCAGTGGAGCGTGATCGCGCCCGAGCACGCGCGCGCCGCGCGCTCGACCCGGCTCACCGGCGGCGTCGTGTCGAGACGGTTGCACCACGTCTCGGTCGGGATCGGTGCGTTCGCGTCGAACACGATCTCCGCCCGATTGCACACGTCGGCGCCGCTCGGCAGGTCGCGCCGCGGGGGGGCGAGGAACGTGACGCTGCCCTCGCCCTCCGGCGGGTGGACGTTCGGCGGCAGGAAGCCAGCGAGAGGATCCTCGGGCGGCTCGAGGGTGTCGGGATCGAGCGAGCGGAACCGCCACGTGGCGACCCCGGTGGCCTTGTCGAAGCGCGCATCGATGCCGACCAGGAGGTGCCGCGCCGGGCGGAGATCCACGTGAGTCGTGAACGCGCTCGACCCGGGCGGCGGGACGACCGTGGTGTCGCCGAAGGCAATCGGTCCGAGGCTGAACGTGTCGAAGTCGAGGCTGCCGCCGTCGAGCTGGTCGGTGATGACGACTTCCTCGGCCGGCGCGGTGGCTGTCTCCACGTTTTCGAAGAAGACGGCGTAGGGGAACGGCCCCGCGTCCGAGCGGACGTGCGCGGCGCCCACGCCCTGCGGTCCGGCCTTGTGATTGGGATCGTGGGCGCCGACCGGCCCGATCGGGAATCCGCCGCAGCCCGACCCGCTTCCTCCGGCGCGAAAGCCGACAGGGATGCCCGTGCACTGCTTCGGGACACAGGCATTGCCGAGGACCTTCCATCCCATCTCGCGACACTCGGCCGCGCTGCCTCCCTGTGCCCAGGCCGGACCAGGCCAGAGCATGCCCAAAGCGGACGAGATGCGCGCGCGGAGCGAGGCGGAGCGCGCCGTCGCAGCAGCGAGCGCGGCCCCGTGCTGCGCCACGTCGATCACGAGCTGCGAGAGGCCATAGACCCGCGGCTGCGTCCCGGTGGTGGCGACCCACGCGCTGCGGCCCTCCTCGACCATGCGCTCGAGCTGCTGCGCGGCGTACTGCTCGAGCGCGGGCGCGAGATCGGGAGGGATCGTCACCCCGAGGACGCGCGCGGCGTAGGTGCTGGCGCCCGCGACGAGATCCGGCTGGGGCTGCGCATGGCCATCGGATCGGACGTAGGCGACGTCCGTGCCAGCGACGAGGACGATCTCTCGTCCGAGCGTCTCGGGGGGTGCCGTGAGGCTCAGCTCGAGCACCCCCGTGAAGCCAGCCGGCACGACGGGCAGGACGAGCGGCAGCACGGCGACCTCGCCGCCGATCGCCACCGGAATCTGGCTCCAGTCGGCCGGGGCCCGTCCGGGGTCTTGTGGCGGTGGTGCGATCGGGAAGCGGGGGTCGAAGGCGAGGGGAGCCGGGATGCCGATCATCACGGGCACGCCGAGGGCGTCCACGTTGCCCTCGTTCGTGATGATCAGGCGGTAGAGCGCCGGACGCCCCACGCGGAGCTGGAGGCGCCCGAGAATCTCCACCGCCGGCCGCGCGCTGCCCCCCTCCTCGACGACAAACGCCGCCGGGAGGCCGACCGCGGTGCCGTCGGAGTTTGTCACCACCAGCTCCCAGGCGCCCGCCGGCCGGCCCGCAAGGTCGAAGACCGCGGTGATGATCGTGCCGCGGGCGCCGACCTGCGCCGGCTGGCCCACGATCGCCGGCAAACCGTCGCGCCGGAGCTCCACCGTCGCGCCGGTCGCAAAACCGCTGCCGTAGACGAGCGCGGTCGCAGTGCCCACGTTGCCGGCGTGCGCGGGCCGGATGCCGGCGAGCGAGAGGCCAGGCGTGGGCTCGGCCAGCTCGAAGGCGCCGATGTCGCAGCGCGGGATGCCGTCGCCGTTGCCGTCCTGGAGGCGCTGGATGCCGCGCTGGTCGGTCGCCGGGCAGGCGTCGCCGCCGCTGCCGGGAGCAGCGGGGTTGGCGGCGTCGATGGCGGGGCTGCCGGTGAGAAGCGCGTGCGTCGCCGTCGGGCCGCCGTTCGCGGCGAGCGGGCCGAGCATGGGGTCGATCGGGGCGGCCGCGGTCCCGACCAGGTCGGTCGCTGTCTGCGCGAAGTTGCAGTCC
>DASRHG010000057.1:0-13045 GCA_035650655.1 Binatia bacterium
GACGTCTCGGCTTTCTGCGCTTCCTCGCATTCCGTCCTCCCTTCCATCCGCCGCCCATCGTCGGGGCCCGCCGCGGACCGTCACCATACTCGGTCCGTGCCCGGCGCCAAAGCCGTCGTCGCCCTGCCCCGGCGGGCGTCGTCGCCCACGGTGGCAACGGCCGGCGCGGCTCGTCAGTACTGTGCTCTGGCTGACCGTGTAGGGCCGCCGGCGTCGGAGGCGCAGAAGAAAATCTGTGCGCCATCCCCGTGGCCGAAGACCTCCCCCGGCGGGCAAATCGTCCCCCGCCCTCCGGCCGCGGCCCGGCGGGCGCCTCGAGGACGCGTGCCCGCGAATCACAACGAAGCAGCCCGACGTCGACACGGACAGAACGCGGACGCCGCCGAGAAAACACCGTGGAGTCGGGTGCGTGTGGCGGCCCGTCTGACATCGCATCCGGCGGCCCGCGACGTCTAGCGTGACGTCTCGCATGCCGGCCGCTGTCCGCGTTCTGTCCGCGAACAGCAACCGAGACCGCCCATGAGCGACGGACAACGGAGGGCAGAGAGCCGCGAGAATGCAAGAAGCCGACGCAGGTCGACGGGACGTCGCGCGGCGGGGGGCGGGCTCTTAATCAGCGGGTCCGGAGTTCGAGTCTCCGGCGGCCCACTTTCACTGCGCTCGGCGTGCTCTTCGGGCACGCGAAGGCACGCTGACTCTCCGCCTGGGGGACTGCCGCCGGACCCATCAGCGCGCGCTGGCGCGGGTCGTCGGCGCCGGCGCCGCCGGAACGCTGACATCGGCCCCGGGGCTGTGCTAGCTCGGCCGCATCATGGACATCATAGCTGCGCTGGTGCTCGCGGAGGCTCTCTCCGTCACGGCACCGATCCCTCTCGGGAGCCCGTCCCCGCAGTCCACCACGCTGCCGGGAACGAGCATTTCGTGCGCCGCCGTCGACCGGCTCGCGGTGAAGCGGTGCACACACCGGCGAGGCGTCCACCTGTTCGAGTGCGTGAACGTCGGCACCGGTGAAGTGGGTGGCGCCATCCTCTCGAACGCAGGGTTCGTCCGCTGCCCCGTGCGCGGGACGGTGTCGACGGCGTCGGGTGACACGTGCGCCACGGTCTCGGTGTGTGGCGTGGTGGCGACCGCCTGCCGGCACGATCCCTCGACGCTCGGGCTCGCGCGCTGCCTGGGGCTCCTGTAGTCGCGGCGCCGCGCCGGCGGTGGAACCGGGCTAGGAAGCTAGCGCCCGACCCCCATTGACGGTGCCGTCCGTTGGGGGTAGCAGTGCCGTCGGCAGGCGGCCGAGCTTCTCCCCTCGCGACGTCCTCCGCTCGGCCCCGCCACGCGGCACGCGCGAAGTTTTCTCAGTGGAGCGGACGACGGTGCGCCGGAACGCAGGTCGCGAGGTGGCTCGACGAAAGCGGAGTCGCGACGAGGCGCCCCCCGAACGGACGGACACCATCGACATCGAGCTCCGCCACCTGCGCGCCGAGAATCAGCGGCTCAAGGAGATGGTCGAGGATCTGGCGCTCGACAAGCGGGTTCTCGAAGAGGCCCTCGGGCGGAAGTGGTAGCGCGCTCAGGAGGGCGCGCCCGTGCACCTCGCCTCGTGCTCGCGCCGCGGGGACGCCGGTCGCGTCGAGCGCGTGCTTGCAGGCCTCCATTTCGCGCGCGAGCCACTCCGCCCGCCTCCGCCAGCCGGCGGGCCGTCAGCGGCGCCCGGACACGACCGTCGCGTTCCGCCACGCGTCGACGGCACCGTCGCGCCCGACGAGGTCCGTGTTCTCCTCGTGGCCGACGATGTCGGGGAGGCCGTCGCCGTCGAGGTCGACGGCCTGCGCCTCGTGCGTGCCGACCTCGTCGACGATCGTTCGCTCCCACGACGTCGGGTCGGTGGCCGGACCGAGGAGCCGGTAGACGTAGACGCGCGGATGCGGCGCGACGCCGAAGCCGAAGCCGCCGATGTTCGTGTCCGCGACCATGATCTGCGGCCGGCTGGAGCCGTCGAACGACGCGGCCGCCATGCTGTGCACGCCGAAGAGCGGCCCCTCGTCGACACGCACGGCGGCCCAGCGCTCGCGCACCGGGTCGGCGGGCTGGAGGAAGGCCCACACCTGGCCGCCCGGCGTCTCCGCGTAGAGCGTCGCGAAGACGTCGAGGCGGCCGTCACCGTCGAGGTCGAGCACGGCGAGCTTCGTGAAATCGGCGAAGCTCGCGTACGACGAGAGCCGGACCGCCGTGTAGTCGACGGCCGGCCAGCGTCCGTCCCCCGCGTTGCGGTACCACGTCCGGCCGGCGACGACGTCGAGCCGTCCGTCGCGATCGACGTCCGCGACCGCGGCTCCCATGGCCGAGACCGTGTCGATCGTCTCGAGCGGCCATTCGCCGCTCGGGTCGGCGGGAGCGCGGAGCCAGGCGACGCGGCGGCGCTTCTGGTCGACGCACACCGCGTCCGCGCGCCCGTCGCCGTCGAGGTCGCCGAAGGCGAGGTCGTGGCAGTAGGCGACGCTCGAGAGCGTGTGACGCTCCCAGCCGCGCGGACGGTTCGCGAACCACACGGTCGTTCCCGCCGTGCCGGTCACGATGTCCGGGCGCCCGTCGCCATCGACGTCGCGCACGAGGGTCATCGCGCCCGCGCCGAACTGACCGGTCGCCACGTGGCGGACGCTCCAGCTCGGGTTCCGGTACCAGATGAGGCGTTCGTCGCCGGCGGCGACGACGTCGGGACGGCCGTCGCCGTCGAGGTCGCCCGCAGCGACCGACTCGAGGACCTGACCGCCGCCGGCCGAGTCGATGCGCTCGTGCGCGAAGACGAGGCTCGGCGGCGGGCCCTCGGGCCCCGTCGTGTCGCCGACACCATGGTCGGGCCCGCGGGTCGGCCGGTCGTCACTCGCCGCCGCGCAGCGAAGACGCACGCGGGCCCGGACGCGGCGCCCCCCCGTGGCCTGCCCGACGACCGCGATCGTGCGCGTGCGGCGGCGCGCCGGCAGGACGAGCGGGGCTTCGTCCGTGCACCACCCGGCGACGGGCGTGGCGAAGAAGACGTCGCGGCGTGCCGCGCGGGCTCCGGGAAGCGTTCCGAGGAGCGCCGCGAGCGGACCGACGACCGCGCGCGGCCCGCGCGCGCGGAGCCGCGTCATGCCACCGTCGCCCATCGCGGCGATGCAGACGCGCATGCCGAAGGTGCAGTTGCCGTCGTTGCCCGTCGGCGCGAGCGCCCGCGTGTCCACGCGGAGCAGCCCCGGCGCCGCGGACGCCGTGGAAGACGCGCTCGCGACCAAGCCGACGATGAACAGAGCTGTACGCACGACCACCTCCTCGTCCCTTCGAGTGCATCGCCAGCGACCGGGCGCCCGGGCCCGAAGCCGAACGGGGCGGCGCGACGACGCGTTGCTCGCCCTGCTCCTAGCGCAGTCGGCGCCCCGGGCGGAAGGAAAAGAAGGATGCCCCCCCGCGCGGGCACGCCCCCTGGCGTGCGCCCGGGCGTCCACGCTATGCGTCGCGCATGCTGCGGACGCCGTTCACCGACCTCTTCGGTCTCGACTGGCCGATCGTCCAGGCCGGCATGGGCAACGTCGCGCGCGCCGAGCTGGCGAGCGCCGTGTGCGAGGCGGGCGCGCTCGGCACGCTCGCCCTCCCCATGATGCCGGTGCCGGCGGTGGCCGAGGAAGTGCGGCGCGTGCGTGCCCGGACGGCGCGCGCCCTCGCGGTCAACTTCCTCCTTCCGTTCTTCGACCCCCCGGCGCTCGACGCGGCGCTCGAGGCCGGCGCCTCGGCCGCCGTCTTCTTCTGGGGCGATCCGCGCGATGGCATCCGGCGCGCGCACGCGGCCGGCGCGCGCGCCGGCGTGCAGGTCGGCTCGCCCGACGAGGCGGCGGCGGCGGCCGACGCCGGCGCCGACTTCGTCATCGCGCAGGGCGTGGAGGCCGGCGGGCACGTGCGCGGCACGACGTCGACGCTCGTGCTCGTGCCTCTCGTCGTCGATCGCGTCGATCCGCTGCCGGTCGCGGCGGCGGGGGGCGTGGCCGACGCGCGCGGCGTCGTCGCCGTGCTCGCCGCGGGTGCGGCGGCCGCCTGCCTCGGCACGCGCTTCCTCGCGACGCCGGAGGCCGCCGTGCTCCCGACGTATCACGCGGCGCTCGCCGGGGCGCGCGCCGAGGACACCGTGCTGACGACGCTCTTCGACGCGGGCTGGCCCGACGCGCCCCACCGCGTCCTCCGGACGGCGACCGTTCGCGCGTGGGAGGCGGCGGGATGTCCGCCGCCGGGTGCACGTCCGGGGGAGGGCGAGGTCGTCGGGTCGATCGGCCTCGGTCCCGTCCCCCTGCCGATCGTCCGCTACTCTCCGATGCCGCCCGTCCGCGACGCCGAGGGCGACGCGGACGCGCTCGCCTTCTACGCGGGGCAGACGTGCGCGCTCGTCGGGGCGCCGGAGCCCGCGGCCGCGCTCGTGCGCCGTCTCGGCGTCGAGGCGGAGGCGCTCGTGCGGGGGCGGCTCGCGGCGATGCTCGGGTAGGACGGTGGCCTTTCCGGCGCTCGACCTCCCCGTGGCCCCGCCGTTTCCGCCCATGGAGGCGCGCGTGGTGGACACCCTCCCCGAAGGGCCCGAGTGGCTCTACGAGCCCAAGTGGGACGGCTTCCGCTGCCTTGCCTTCCGGGACGGCGAGCGCGTCGTCCTTCAGTCGAAGAGCGGGCAGCCGCTCACGCGCTACTTCCCGGAGCTCGTGCTGGCGCTCGGACAGCTCCCGCCGCGCCGGTTCGTGCTCGACGGCGAGATCGTCGTGCCGATCGACGGGACGCTCTCCTTCGACGCGCTCCTCCAGCGGATCCATCCCGCGGAGCGGCGCATCCGGAGACTCGCTGCGGAGACGCCGGCCGTCTACCTCGTCTTCGACTTCCTCGTCGACGCACACGGGAAGGACCTGACGCGGCGTCCGATCGCGGACCGCCGGGAGCGGCTCGAGCGCTTCTTCGCGCCGCTGCCGGAGTCCGCGAGCATCCGGCTCTCGCCCGCGTCGCGGGACGTCGCGACGGCGCGCGCCTGGATGCGCGACCTCCTCGCGAGCGGCCTCGACGGCGTCATCGCGAAGCAGCGCGATGTGCCGTACGCCGCCGGCGAGCGCACCGGGATGGTGAAGGTGAAGAAGCTCCGCACCGCGGACTGCGTCGTCGGCGGATTTCGCTGGGCCGAGCGCGGCGGCGAGGTCGGGTCCCTGCTGCTCGGGCTCTACGACGCGGACGAGCTCCTCCACCACGTCGGCTTCGCGTCGAGCTTCGGCGCCGCGGAGCGGAAGAAGCTCCGGCCGCTCGTCGAGCGACGGATCCGTCCGCCCGGCTTCACGGGGCGCGCGCCCGGCGGCCCGAGCCGCTGGAGCACGGCGCGGTCGGCGGCGTGGGTCCCCCTCGAGCCGTCGCTCGTCTGCGAGGTCCGCTACGACCACTTCTCCGGCGACCGGTTCCGCCACGGGACGAAGTTCATGCGCTGGCGTCCCGACAAGGCGCCGCGTCAGTGCACGTTCGAGCAGGTGCGGGGGAGGCGGCGGACGGCGGGACTCGCGGCGCTCGGGCTCGTCGGCGAGCGGTGAGAGCGGGCCGCCGCGGCGCGTGATTGCGCGCTCCTGCACCCGAAGGCAGGGTCCGCGCCGTGACGCTGCGGGGACGGGTCGCGACGGGTGTCGCGTGGGCCGGAGGCGCGCGCTGGCTCGGGCTCGCGTCGGGGCTCGTGACGACGACGATCCTCGCGCGCCTCCTCGTCCCGGCCGACTACGCGGTGATGGTGGCGGCAGGCGCGGTGGCGGGCTTCGTCGGCCTCGTGCAGGAGTCCGGCCTCGCAGCCGCCGTCATCCACCACGCGGGCGACGACGACACCGCAGCGACCACGGCGTTCCTCATGCACCTCGTCGGGGCGACGCTCGGCTTCGCGCTCTGCGTCGCGGCGACGCCGTGGCTCGCGGCGTTCTTCCAGATCGAGCAGCGATGGGCGCTCGCGGCCGCGTTCGCGCCCGTCTGGCTCGCCGCCTGGACGGGGGTGCCGACGGCGCGCCTCGACAAGGCGCTCGCGTTCCGGCGCAGCGCCTGCGTGCAGGTCGCGCCCGCGCTCGTGTACCCGTGCGTCAGCGTGCCGCTCGCCGCGCTCGGCGCGGGGCCGTGGGCGCTCGTCCTCGGGCAGATCGCGGCGAGCGCCGCCGCCGCGGCCACGGCGTGGAGCCTCGTCGCGTGGCGGCCGCGCCGGCGACACCTCGACTGGGCGACGGGCCGTGCGCTCGCCGCGTACGGACGGCCGATCCTCGGCTCGAACCTGCTCGGACGGCTGAACGACCAGATCGACAACTGGGTGACGGGTCGGCTCTTCGGCCCCGCGGCGCTCGGCCTCTACGCGATGGCGTTCCGCCTCGCGACGCTGCCGCGGACGGGCATCACGTTCGCCGTGAGCGGCGTCCTCTTCCCGGCCCTCGCGCACATCCGCGACGACCGCCCCCGCCTCCGGCGCGCGTTCCTCCGCTCGCTCCACTGGATCGCGGTGCTGAGTGTCCCGGCCTCGGTCGGGCTCGCGGTCCTGGCGCCGGCGCTCGTCGCGGCGTTGCTCGGCCCGCGCTGGACCGGCACCGTCCCGCCGGCCCGCGTGCTCGCGGGCTTCGGGCTCCTCGCGTCGCTGTCCGCGACGACGGGCGACCTCTTCAAGGCCGTCGGGCGCTCGGCGCTCATCTGGCGGATCGGCCTCGTGCACAGCGCGACGCTCTGGGTCGGGCTCGCCGTCCTCGGCCGCTACGGCCTCTCCGGCGTCGCGCTCGCCGTCATGCTGGCGACCGTGGCCTCGTGCTCGACGGCGTTCGTCGCCGCCTGCATGGTGCTCGAGCTGCGGGCGCGGGACGTCGTCGCCGCGCTCGGCGGGCCGGTCGTCGCGAGCGGAGTCATGGCGGCCGTGCTGCTCGCCGTGCCGCCGCTCGGCGTCCCGACGGCGCCCGCGTTCGTCGCGGCGACCGGCGTCGGCATCGTCGTGTACGCGGCCGTGCTCGCCGTCCTCGCGCCCGGCGACGTGCGGGAGGTGCTCTCGCTGCTCGCGACCGTCCGCCGACCGCGCTTCGTGCGCGCGCCCTCGGCGCCCACGACGTGAGCGACGTCCCGGGGCACGGCGCTACTTCGCGAAGCTCTGCGTCCGGATCGTGAGCCGCCGGAGTCGCGCGCGAAGCTTGTTCGTCCCGCGCAGCAACGTGCGGCCCTGGCGCTGGAGCGTCACCGCGTAGCGCCGGGAGACGAGGTGCCGCCGCCGTGCCTGGGCGACGCTCGCGACGAACCCGCGCAGCTCCACGGGCGTGGGGCGGAGAAGGCCGAGCGCGAGTCGGGCGCGGATCACGGGATCGCGCGTCGCGTCGGGCGACGCCGCGGCGGCGAGCCGGCCCCCCAGCGTGACCGTCGTCGCGTCGAGGTCGCTCCGCACGCGCGCGAGGAGGTCCATGAGATGCGGCGCCGGGCTCTTCCCGCCGCCGGCGACGACGTCGCACGCGGCCGACAAGGAGGCGCAGTCCGCCTTGACGGCCGCCACGAGCCCGTCCTCGACCTCCGCCGCCCGCGCGCGCAGGTCGAGCGCCATGTGGAACGGATCGAGGAGCGCCGCGCAGGAAGCACCGCTGCCGTCCGGCTCGTGCGCGCAGGTCCCCGTGCGGCACACGTCGGCCGTGCACGGGTCCGTGTCCTCGGTGCAGTACCCGGCCTCGTTCACGGCGCGGACGACGCATCCGTCGGGATCGGCCGCCGGGTCCGCCGGCGCGCACGCCGGCGCCGTGCAGTCGCCGGGTAAGCCGCAGCGCGCGTCGAACGGGACGTGAACGCAGGCGTGATCCGTGCAGCGGTCGTCGGTGCACGACGCGGCGTCGGCACATTCGGCGTCGGCGAGGCAGCAGCCCTCGATGCTCGAGCCGGTGCAGACGCCCGCCTGGCACGTGTCGCTCGCGGTGCAGACGTTCCCGTCGTCGCACGTCGCGCCCGTAGCCTTCTCGGGGTTGGAGCAGAGGCCCGTCTTCGAATCGCACGTGCCGACGTCGTGACACTGGTCGAGGGCCGTGCACACCTTGGCGATCCCGCGCGTGCACGTGCCCGCCTGGCAGGTGTCGGGCTGCGTGCAGGCGTCGCCGTCGTCGCAGGTGGTGCCGTTCGGCTTCGCGGGATTGGAGCAGGTGCCGTCGGCCGGGTCGCAGGTGCCGGGGTCGTGGCACTGATCCGGCGTCGGGCAGACGACCGGGTTCGTCCCGGTGCAGACGCCGGCCTGACAGACGTCGGTCTGCGTGCAGGCGTCGTTGTCGTTGCACGTGGTCCCGTTGGCCTTCGCCGGATTGGAGCAGATGCCGGTCGCCGGGTCGCAGGTGCCGGCGGCGTGGCACTGGTCGGGCGTCGGGCAGACGACGGGGTTCGTCCCCGTGCAGACGCCGGCCTGACAGACGTCGGTCTGCGTGCAGGCGTCGTTGTCGCTGCACGTGGTCCCGTTGGCCTTCGGCGGATTGGAGCAGGTGCCGGTCGCCGGGTCGCAGGTGCCGGGGTCGTGGCACTGATCCGACGCGGTGCAGGTCTTCGGCGGCCCGGGGATGCACGAGCCGTTCTGGCAGGTGTCGCTGAGGGTGCAGGCGTCGTTGTCGCTGCACGCGGTGCCGTCGGGCTTGGGCGTGGGCGCGGAGCACTCGCCGGTCGTCGGGTCGCACGTACCTGCGTCGTGGCAGTCGTCGGGTGCCGTGCAGACGACCGGGGTGCCGGTGCAGGTGCCGCTCTGACACGTGTCGTTGGTGGTGCAGGGGTCGTTGTCGTCGCACGGTGTGTCGTCGGGCAGGGCGGGAGCCGAGCATTGCCCGGTCATGGGGTCGCAGGTTCCCGGAGCGTGGCACTGATCGAGCGCGGTGCAGACGACCGGGGTGCCGATGCAGGCGCCGCCCTGGCACGTGTCGCCGGTCGTGCACGATTCGCCGTCGTCGCACGAGGCACCGTCGTTCGTGCCATCGCAGACTTCTGCGCGAGCTAGCCCGCCTGCCAACAACACAACGAACAACAACGCGACCAGCGTGCGGACCATCGGCGGGCGCGAGGGATACCACAAGCGGCGGCTCGCCGTGAATGGAAAACGCGCCGGCCGCGCTCACGGCAGACGGCATGCGGTCGGCAGCGTTCGTTGCCAGGTCACGGTTGCGCAGGTACCTTGGCGCCGGTGGCTCGCCGTCGTTGGGTGGTGCCGGTGTTGATCGGGCTCGCCGTCGCGGGCGCCCTCGCGTTCCGCGCACTCCGTCCACGAGTGCTTCCCGACACGGCGCTCATGGCCACGCCGGCCAACGGAAGCCTCTCCGTGCGCGTCGGGGAGAGCCTCGAGTTCTCGGCCGCCGCCCCCGGGACCGTGCGGTTCGTCTGGACGCTGTGGGACGCGACCGTCGCCGAGGGGCCGACGTGGACGTACGTGCCGGGACCCGAGGACGCCGGCTGGCAGCAGGTGCGGGTCGTCGCGACGACGGCCGCCGGCCGGCGCCTCGAGCGACGGTGGGACATCGGAGTGGTGCCCGCCGTCTTCCCGGAGATCGTCGAGCTCGATCCGCCCCCGGGGACAGTCGCCGAGGCGCGCGGCGAGCCGGCGAAGTTCCGGTGCAACGCGCGCGTGCCGGCCGCCCGCGAGTCGGATCGCCTCCGCTTCGAGTGGCGGCTCGACGATCGCGTCGTGCAGCAGGAGGAACGCTCGGCCGCCGCGGGGACCTCGGAGCTCGTGATCGCCGCCGTCGAGGCCGGTACGCATCGGGTGTCGCTGCGCGTGAGCGAGGACGAACGCGCCGTCTCTCCGGCCGAGTGGACGCTCGAAGTCGTCGCGCCGCCGTCGACGACCGTGCCTCCCGCGACGACGCCGCCGACGACGCTGCCTCCGGCGACGACGCCGCCGACCGCGCCGCCGACGACGGCGCCGGTTTCCGTGGCCCCGACGACGCCGCGCACGACGCTGCCGCCCACGACGCTCGCGGCGCCTTCGGTCGCGGAGCGACCTCCCGCGCGGCTGGTACCCTCGCCGCCCACGCGGGGCGCGGAGACGTCGGTGGGCGAGCCGATCGTCCTCCGGGTCCGGCTCGAGCCCGAGACGCCCGCCGTCGGGTACGACTGGACCGTGGACGGCCGCGGGGCGCAGCGAGGGGCGTCGGCGCGGTTCGAATACCGGCCGACGTCGCCGGGAAGGCATCGCGTCGCCGTGGCGGCGTTCGCCGACGGCCGGGCCCTGGCGCGCGAGGAATGGATCGTGACCGTCGCGGTGCCGGAGCCGCCGCCCGTCTCCGCGACTCCCCCGCCGCCCGTCGCCGCGCCCGCGCCGCCGCCCGGGTCGCCCGCAACGACCGCGCTGCGCGACGATGAGGTTCGGCGCTGGCTCGACGACTACGCACGAGCCTGGTCGCGCAAGGACATGGACGCGCTGCGGCGCATGGGGCAGGTCCGGAGCCCCGAGGAGGCGGAGAAGCTCGAACGGTACTTCCGTTCGGTGAATGATCTCCACGTCGACGTGCGAGTTCGCGCGCTCCACATCGACGGCTCGAGAGCGCTCGTCGAGTTCGAGCGCGTGGACACGGTGACCGATCCCGCGGGACGGCGCCAGGAGCTCCGGCTGCCGCCGCTCATGAAAGAGATCGAGCGCACGCCGGAGGGTCTGCGCTTCTCCGATCGTGGGGCCGGCTGATCGCCGGCTTGTCACACCCCCGGCCCATTGTTATTGGTGACGACTCTTCGAGAGCGGAGCGACGCGAGAGTGGCGGAACTGGGAGACGCACGAGACTTAGGATCTCGCGGGCAACCGTGGGGGTTCGAGTCCCCCCTCTCGCACTCGAGGGGCGACGCGGCGTACCGGGGACGATGACCGAGGCGCGGGTCACGCTCGAAGACCTCACGCCCGTTCGCAAGCGTCTGCAGGTCGAGATTCCGGCGGCGGCGGTGCAGAAGGAGCTGGACCGCGCCTTCCAGGTCGTCGGGAGCCAGGCGCGGCTGCGGGGTTTTCGTCCGGGCAAGGCGCCGCGCCGGGTGGTCGAGCGCGTCTTCGGCGAGCAGGTGCGCCGGGAAGTTCTCGGGCGCCTGGTCGAGGAATCGTTCCAGGACGCGATCGAGGAGCATCGGCTCGCGGTCGTCGGCACGCCCGAGATCGACGCCGATCCGCTGGCCCCCGGCGAAGGGATCCGCTACCGGGCCGACGTCGACGTCCGTCCGGCGATCGTGCTCGGCGACCTCGGGGGTCTCGAGGCGAAGCGGCCCGCGGTCGCGGTCGCCGACGAGGACGTCGATGCGGTCGTCGGCCGTCTTCGCGAATCGGTTGCGCAGCTTCGCCCGGTGGAGGATCGACACGTCGTCGAGGCGGGTGACGTGGTCTCGGTCGACCTCACGAGCCGGGTCGAGGGGGCCGATCCCGTGCATCGGGATGCGGTCCTCCTCGAAGCCGGCGCGGGGACGTTCGCGCTCGCGCTCGAGCGGCAGCTCGTCGGCCAGCACCGGGGCGCCCGGCTCACCCTACAGGTGCCGTATCCCGCTGACTACGCGAACCCGAATCTCGCCGGGAAGACGGCCGAGTTCGACGTCGAGGTGAAGGACATCCGCTCCAAGGAACTGCCGCCGCTCGACGACGATTTCGCCCGCGACCACGGCCGGTGCGAATCGCTGGCCGAGCTTCGCGTACGGATCCGTGCCGACCTCGAGCAGGAGGCGAACGAACGCGCAGAGGGAGCGGTGCGCGAGCAGATCCTCGAGCAGCTCATCGCCCGACATCCCTTCGAGGTGCCGCCGTCGCTCGTCGCACGCCGAGCCGACGCGCTGATCGCGAGCCTCGACCTTCGACTCCCGAAGGGCACCGAGGGCGAGCAGGCGTTGAACCAGCTCCGTGCGCAGGTGAGCCTGCGTGCGGAGCGGCAGGTGCGCGCAGAGCTCCTCCTCGACGCGATCGCGGCGCGCGAGGGCATCGCCGTGACTGACGCGGAGGTCTCGGCGGAGATCGACGCGATCGCGGCGCGCGAGCACCAGATCGTAGAGCGCGTGCGCGCGCTCTACGATCGTCCGGAAGCGCGCGCGGCGCTCGAGGCGCGGATGGTACGCGATCGCGCGCTCGCGCGGCTGCTCGCCACCGCAAGAATCATGCCGCAGTCCCCCTCAGAAAGCGTTGCCCATGAAAAGTAAACCCGGTACAATTCGACACGAGTTCGACGGCCGGTCCCCATGAACGCCAATCTCGTCCCCATTGTCATCGAGCAGACCGGCCGCGGCGAGCGGGCGTACGACATCTACTCACGCCTGCTCCGGGATCGGATCGTGATCCTCGGCATGCCGATCGGCGACGACCTGGCGAACCTGGTCGTCGCGCAGCTCCTCTTCCTGGAGTCCGAGGACCCGGAGAAGGACATATATATGTACATCAACTCTCCGGGGGGCTCGGTGACCGCCGGCCTCGCGATCTACGACACCATGCAGTACATCAAGCCCGAGGTTTCGACTCTCTGCGTCGGGCAGGCCGCAAGCATGGCGGCCTGGCTCCTCGCTGCGGGGGCCAAGGGGAAGCGCTTCGCGCTCCCGCACTCCCGCATCATGATCCACCAGCCGCTCGGGGGGGTGCAGGGCCAGGCGACCGACATCGACATCCAGGCCCGGGAGATCATCCGTCTCCGGGAGCAGATGAACAATATATTGGTGAAGCACACCGGGCAGAGCCTGAAGAAAATCGAGAAGGACACCGACCGCGATCTCTTCCTCACGGGCAAGCAGGCCGTCGAGTACGGCTTGGTCGACGAGGTGATCGCCAACCGGCCAGGCAAGGTGAAGGTCTAAGGGGGCGCCAATGGCCAAACACGGTGACGACCGCACCGGGAACCTGGTCTGTTCGTTCTGCGGGAAGAGCCAGGACGAGGTTCGCAAGCTGATCGCCGGCCCGACCGTCTACATCTGCGACGAGTGCATCGACCTCTGTAACGACATCATCGCCGAGGAGTGCGACCAGGAAGAGGGCCTCACGTCCACGTCCTCGGTCCCGAAGCCCTCCGAGATCAAGAAGGTCCTCGACCAGTACGTGATCGGGCAGGAG